>NZ_JBFTLQ010000027.1:0-87875 GCF_056396525.1 Cupriavidus sp. 05T41 | reverse complement strand
CGCTGGCGCAGGGCAGCCGCGACGCGGGGCCGGTGCGCATCGGCGTGATCGGTTCCGGCCGCATCGGCAGCACGCTTGGCGGGCTATGGGTGAAGGCGGGGCATCCGGTGTTGTTTTCCTCGCGGCATCCGGAGGAGCTCAAGCCGCTGGTCGACAAGCTCGGTCCGCTGGCGCGCGCCGGCACCGTGGCCGAGGCGCTGGCCTATGCCGACGTGATCTTCCTTGCCGTGCCTTACAAGGCGCTGCCCGAGATTGCCGAGCAGAACGCCGGCGCGTTCAACGGCAAGGTGGTGGTGGATGCGACCAACGCCATTCGCCAGCGCGACGGCGCCATTGCCGACGAGGCGCTCGGCAACGGCATCGGCATCACCACGGCGAAGTACCTGCGGGGCGCGCGCGTGGTGCGCGCCTTCAATTTCATGGGTGCCGCCAATTTCGCGAAGGACAACCACCGTGCCGAAGGGCTGCTGGCCGTGCCGATCGCCGCGGACGATCCCGCGGCCTTGCGCGTTGGCGAGCAACTGGTGCGCGACGCCGGCTTCGAGCCGGTGGTGGTGGGCCCGCTGGCCACGGCCGACAGCTTTGCGCCGGGCGGCCCGCTGTTCCACCAGATCGGCTCCGCAGAGGCGATGCGGGCACGCATGGCACAGGAAAGCGGCCGGCCGACGGCGGCGGGCGCGGCGGCGAAGTGAGCGCCGAATTGAGCGCCGCAGTGTGCGCCGAATTGAGCGCGCCGCACCGGCGCCGCGGTGGCCGCGCTTAGCCGCCCACGCCCAGCAGCGCCAGCACGCCCAGCGCCAGGAAGATTGCCGCGGCGATCTTGTGCACCAGCGCGATCGGCATCTTGTTGGCGAAACGGTCGCCGAGCAGCACGGCAGGCGCGTTGGCCAGCATCATGCCGAAGGTGGTGCCTGCCACCACGCCGATGACCTCGCCGCTGAAGCGGGCCGCCAGCGCCACGGTGGCGATCTGCGTCTTGTCGCCCATCTCCGCGAAGAAGAAGGCCACGATGGTGGTGCCGAGGATGCCGAGCGCACCCTTGACCGGCTTGGCCTGCTCGGCGTCGTCGAGCTTGTCGGGGATCAGCATCCAGCCGGCCATGGCGATAAAGCCCACGCCAAGGATCCAGCGCAGGACCTCGGCGCCGAGCATGTGCGTGATCCAGCCGCCGAGCGCGCCGGCAAAACCGTGGTTGACGATGGTCGCGATGAAGATGCCAAGGATGATCGGCAGGGGCTTGCGGTACCGGGCCGCGAGCACGAGGGACAGCAATTGGGTCTTGTCGCCCATTTCAGCGAGGGCGACGATGCCTGTGGAGACGAGGAAGGCTTCCATTTTTATAGGTGATAACCGGGCCGCTGCATCGCGAGATGCCAATGACACACACCTTTCCCGGCCCGGCCAGAAAGGTGATGTCATCGGTCTCGCCAGGCCCTGGAAACAGGCGCCTGGCCCGTTCCGGATGCTGCGCACGCCATAACCGCAAGCGGTCAAGTCTGTTGACGTACGCCCCCGTTTTTCCGCTTCCCGCGTTGCGCGGGTGGTGAAAACGGGGCGGCTACTCCCCAATGGAAGCCCGCATTATGCCAAGGCGGGCCGTGCTCGTCCAGTGCCTCCGCTCACAGCGCAGGGCAATCGCGCCATGTACTCCGTAGCGAGCCAAAGAGAATCCGCTCCCGATAGTGCCTCACATCACCGCGCCATCAGCGCGAACACGCCCCAGCCCAGGTATTCACGCGTGTACGCGGCGTAGCGTTCGGGTGCCGAGGTCAGTTCGGCCCGAACCTCTTTCGCGAAGCCGTCGTCGGGATTCGCTTCGAGCCACCGGCGCATGGTGAGCCACTTGGCCGCCTCGTATCTGTCCCAGCTGTCTTGGTCCGCCAAAACCATTTCCACGACGTCGTAGTCGAGGTCGCCGAAAGACGCGAGAAGTTCTGGAAGCATCAGAAAGTCGGCGATCGAACCGGCAAGGCATCCCTTGGCAACGTCCTCCGTCGGCGGCAACCGCAGCCAGTACGGCTCGCCGATGAGGATGGTCCCTCCGGTGCGCAGGCTCTCCGCCAGAAGTCCGATGGTGCCGACGACTCCCCCACCGATCCAGGTGGCACCGAGACAGGCTGCCACGCCGACCTTTTCGTCGGCGACGTAGCCGGCAGCGTCGCCGTGGATGAACGCGACCTGATTGGCGACGCCGAGTTCTTCAGCGCGCAGTTTCGCTTGCCCGGTGAACAACTGGCTCAGGTCGATACCGGTGCCGATGATTCCGTAATCGCGTGCCCAGGTGCACAGCATCTCGCCCGAACCGCTGCCGAGGTCGAGCACACGGGTCCCCGGTTCCAGGCGCAACGCCGCGCCGAGCGTGGCGAGCTTTTCGGGTGTGAACGGGTTATGGATGCGGTGAGCACTTTCGGTGATGCTGAAGATCCGTGGAATGTCCACTGCAGAGACTCCTTGCGGGCGTGAATGGAATCGGTACACCAATACATCGCGTGATGGCTCTGGTTACAGCGGCACCGGCGCGTTGTCGCTGGTCTGGCGGCCGCGGAAATCGGTCCAGCACAGCGCCTTGAAGTCGTACAGCTTGCAGCGGCGCGCGGTGCCGAAGTACCAGCGCCAGCTGAAGTTCTGGATGATGATGCGGCCCGGCAGCGTCTGCTCCAGCAGGGCCTGGGCGCGCTTGAGGCGGTACAGCGGCACGCTCATGTCCACGTGGTGCGCGGTGTGTTCCATGATGTGATGCAGCGCCGCGCCGATGCCGTAGCGGAAGCGCAGGTGCACGGTGGTGGAGACGAACGGCTGGGCGCGCGCCCACATGGCCTTGGTGTCATACCAGGCCACGCTGGTATGCGTGTGGTGCACATAAAGCACGAAGCCCACCGTGAGGTTCCATACCAGGAAGGGCAGCACGAAACCCAGTCCGACCAGCAGCGCGGCCGACTGGCCGGTGGCCTGCGCCAGCCACGCCAGCGCGCCGATCCAGGCTGCGCCGAACACGGCGACCAGGGTGCAGTCCCACAGGAAGATGGCGCGCCGCGTCGGCATCTGGCGGCGGCTCGGGAAGAACATCTTGCACCACCAGATCTCCACCAGGTAGTACAGCCCGGCGCCGAAGCCGGTGCGGTAGATGCGTTCCATCGCGCGGCGCCAGCGCGGCAGCGCCCGGAACTCCTCGAGCGAGTACGGCGCCCACACGAAGTCGAAGCCCTTGAGGTTGGAATAGCCGTGGTGCACCACGTTGTGGCCGACTTCCCACAGGCTGTAGGGCGTCAGCGAAGGCAGGAAGGTCAGCCGCCCGAGCCACTTGTTGAGGCCGCGCCGCGGCGTCAGGCTCTGGTGGCAGGCGTCGTGGCCGATGATGAACAGGCGGGCGATGATGAGGCCCGTCACCACGCCGGCGGCCGTCTTGGCCAGCCAGTGGGAAAACAGCACCACGCCGGCCAGCGCCGCGGCGAACAGCACGGTGTCGAGCGCGAACAGCACCAGCGCGCGCGGCGTGCTGCGCGCCGTGATCGGGATCATCCAGCTGCGGATGACCTTGCGGGGGGGCAGCGCAGCGTCGGGGGAAACCGGTTCGGGAAAGGGAATTTGCTGTGAGACGGTCATGGCACCTTCAGTTGTCGAACGCTTGGAATGGAACTGGGCGATAAGCGGCCACATAAGGCCAAGATTGCGACAGCTTAGAAGGGATGTATGACGAGGGTGTTGACTGGCGTCAAAAAGAGCACGGCGGCTCCCGCCCGGGAGGCGGAAGCGCCGCTTCGGTGCGCCGTTTCAGTGCGCCGCGCGCGCCGTGGCGCCGGCTTCCTCGCCCATCACATAGACCTCGCCGATGACGCGGTCGTCGCCGAGCATGGCGAAGGCGAAGAGTTGTTCTTCCAGCGTCTCCGAGCGTTCGCTGCGGCGCGCGATGAGGGGCGTGGCCTGCGGGTCGAGCACGATGAAGTCGGCTTCGCAGCCGGGCGCGAAGCTGCCCACGCGCTCGCTCCAGCCGAGCGCGTCGGCGGCGGCGCGGGTGGCCAGGTAGAACATGCGCAGCGCGGTCAGGTGATAGCCGCCCATGCGCGCGACCTTGTGCGCGGCGTTCATGGTGCGCAGCATCGAGAACGAGGTGCCACCGCCGACGTCGGTGGCCAGGGTCACCTTGAGGCGGTTGGCGTCGGACTGGTGGAAGTCGTAGAAGCCGCTGCCCAGGAACAGGTTGGAGGTAGGGCAGTGCGCCACGGCGGCGCCGCTGTCGGACAGGCGGCGGCGGTCGTCCTGGTCCAGGTAGATGGCGTGGCCATAGAGGGCGCCGGGGCGCAGCAGGCCGTAGCGGTCGTAGACGTCCAGGTAGCTGCGCGCCTGCGGGAACAGCTCGGCCACCCATTTCACCTCGTCGCGGTTCTCCGCCACGTGGGTCTGGATGAAGGCGTCCGGGTAGGCGCGGGCGAGCTCGCCGCAGGCGGCCAGCTGGGCTTCGGTGGAGGTCGGCGCGAAGCGCGGCGTGATGGCGTAGGACAGGCGGTTCTTGCCGTGCCAGCGCGACAGCAGGTCGGCCGAGTCGCGCGCGCCGGATTCGGCGGTGTCACGCAGGAACTCGGGGCAGTTGCGGTCCATCATGACCTTGCCGGTGACCATGCGCAGGTTGCGGCGGTCGGCTTCGGCGAACAGCGCGTCGGCCGAGGCGGCATGCACGGTGCTCCAGGCCACCGCGCTGGTGGTGCCGTTGCGCAGCAGTTCGTCGGTGAAGAAGCTGGCCACCGCGGCGGCGTATTCGGGCTCCGCGAAGCGGCGCTCTTCCGGGAAGGTGTAGGTCTCCAGCCAGTGCAGCAGGCCGGGCGAGGGCGAGGCGATGATGTCGGTCTGCGGGAAGTGCACGTGCGTGTCGATGAAGCCCGGCACGATCAGCTTGCCGCGGCGGTCGACGATCTGGGCGCCGGCCGGGATCTGCGCGGCCAGTTCGGCGTAGGCGCCGGCGGCAACGATATGTCCCGCGGTGACGATCAGCACCCCGTCTTCCCAATACTGATACGCGTCTTCATGGAACTGGGGATCGCGCAGGAAGTGCAGCACGCGGCCACGGATGGCGCGGGTGATGGCTTGGGTGGGGGGAGTGGTCGTCATGTCGATGTCTCGTGGTGCGCCGGCGCGCGGACCAGGGTCGGCGCGCCGGCATCTTGGTGTAAGCCGCGCTTCAGGCCGGGGCGGCCGCGGCGGGCAGGGGGGATCGCCAGAAGTGGTCGACTTCGGCGAGGAAGGCGGCCTTCTGCGTGGCGGGCAGGAAGGACGCCTCGAAACTGTTGCGGGCCAGCACATGGCCGTCGGCCGCGGTGAGCGGCATGGCCTCGAAGGTGGCTTCCCAGTTGGCGTTCATGTAGCCGCCGAAATAGGCGGGATCGTCCGAGTGCAGCGTCACCATCACGCCGGCATCGAGCAGGCGCTTGAGCGAGTGGTCGCGCAGGTCGGGGTAGACCTTGAGCTTCTGGTTGGACAGCGGGCACACGGTCAGCGCCACGCGCTCGCGCGCCAGGCGCTCGACCAGCGCCGCGTCGTCGATGGCGCGCACGCCGTGGTCGATGCGCTCGACCTTGAGGATATCGAGCGCGTCGGTCACGTACTGCGCCGGGCCTTCCTCGCCGGCGTGCGCCACCAGGTGCAGGCCCAGCTCGCGGGCGCGGGCAAAGACGCGCGCGAACTTCTCCGGCGGATTGCCCTGCTCCGAGGAGTCGAGGCCCACGCCGACGAAGCGGTCGCGGTAGGGCAGCGCGGCTTCCAGCGTGGCGAAGGCGTCTTCCTCCGACAGGTGGCGCAGGAAGCAGAGGATCAGGCTGCTGGAGAAGTCGAACTGGGTGCGGGCCTGGGCCAGCGCGTCGGAGATGCCGTCGATCACCACGCCGATCGGCACGCCGCGCTCGGTGTGGGTCTGCGGGTCGAAGAAGATCTCGGCATGGCGCACGTTGTCGGCCACCGCGCGCTGCACGTAGGCGATCGTCATGTCGAAGAAATCGTCTTCGGTCAGCAGCACGCTGGCGCCGGCGTAATAGATGTCCAGGAAGGATTGCAGGTCGGTGAAGGCATAGGCCTCGCGCAGCGCTTCCACGCTGGCGTAGGGCAGCGTCACCTTGTTGTGCTGGGCCAGCCGGAAGATCAGTTCGGGCTCGAGGGTGCCTTCGATATGGACATGCAGTTCCGCCTTGGGGCTGAGGCGAATACGGTCGGCGAGCGCGGCATCGAGCGTCATGGGGTTCCTTTTGCGGTTCTGGTTTGCGTCGTCCCCGCCGCTTCGCCGCTGCGTGCCGCGCTCAGCGCGCCCAGATGGGCGAGGCGCTGGTCGCGGACCTGCAGCAGCTGGGCGACGATGGCAACCGCAATCATAGCCGGAGCCTTGTCCGTGATGCCGGAGACGCCCATCGGGCATGTCATTTCCGGGAAGCGCGCCGGGTCGATGCCGTGCTCGGCCATGCGGTGTTCGAAGCGCGCGCGCTTGGTCTTGGAGCCGATCAGGCCGAAGTAAGCAAAGTCGTCGCGCCGCAGGATGCGCTCGCACAGCGCCTGGTCCAGCGCGTGGCTGTGCGTCATGACCAGGAAATAGGCGCCGGGGGGTGCGGTGTCGACCACCGCTTCCGGCGTATCGGTGGCTTCCGCGATCACATTGGCGGGCAGGCCGGGCGGGAACAGGGTGTCGCGTTCGTCCACCCAGTGCACGCGGCACGGCAGGCTGGCCAGCAGCGTGACCAGTGCATGGCCGACATGGCCGGCGCCGAACAGCACGATCTGCAGTTCGTCGGGCACCATGGTGTCGGTCAGGCTGCCGTCCTTGTTCAGCGTGACCGAGGGCAGCAGCGCCGCCGCCGGCGCGTGCCGCACCGGACCCGCGGCCGGTACCGTGCGCGCCAGCGAGCGGCCGCCGGCGAAGGCTTCCTGCACCGCGTCCAGCCACGGCAGGTCGGCTTCGCCCAGCACCTCGAAGGCGAGTTGCACCACGCCGCCGCAGCATTGCCCCAGCGCCGGCCCCAGCGGAATGCGCACCAGCTGGCGCGCCGGCGCGCCGCCGGCCAGCATGTCGCGTGCGATCTCCATGCCGCGCCATTCGAGATGGCCGCCGCCGATGGTGCCCACCAGGTCGTCGGCGGTCACCAGCATGCGGATGCCGGCCTCGCGCGGGGCGGAGCCTTTGACCTCGGCGATGGTGACCATCGCCACCGGCACGCCGGCGCGCACGCAGCGGATGGCGTCGGCGAAACGGAAGGGTTTGAGCGGGGCGTCCTGCATGATGTGCCTTCCTACTGTGCTGCCGGCGCGCACGCCTGCGTTGCCCGCACCGCGTCCACGGCATCGAGGATCGCTTCGCTGGTGGCCGGCGCCACCAGCGGCGGGTTGACCTGGTACTCGCCCACGCTTGCCACCGCATCGCGGATGGCGAAGAACACCGAGAAGGGCAGCAGCAGCGGTGGCTCGCCGACCGCCTTGGAGCGGTGGATGCTGTCTTCCACGTTGCGGTTGTCGAACAGCCGCACGGTGAAGCTCTCCGGGCAGTCGTTGACGGTGGGGATCTTGTAGGTGGAGGGGGCATGCGTCATCAGCTTGCCGTCCTTGTTCCACCACAGCTCCTCGGTGGTCAGCCAGCCCATGCCCTGGATGAAGGCACCCTCCACCTGGCCGATGTCGATGGCCGGGTTGAGCGAGCGGCCCGCGTCGTGCAGCACGTCGGCCTGCAGCAGTTTCCATTCGCCGGTCAGCGTGTCCACCAGCACCTCGGAGCAGGCCGCGCCGTAGGCGAAGTAATAGAACGGGCGGCCGTGGAGCTTGGACTGGTCCCAGTACAGCTTGGGCGTGGTGTAGAAGCCGTCCGACCACAACTGCACGCGCGCCACGTACGCCTGGCGGGCCAGGTCGCTGAAGTCCAGGCGCAGCTCGCCGGCCACCACCAGGTCGTCGCCGAAGCTCACGCTGTCCGCATCCACGCCGGCCTGGCGCGCGGCAAAGGCAGCCAGGCGCTCGCGGATCTGGCGCGCGGCGTCCTGCGCGGCCTTGCCGTTGAGGTCCGAGCCGGTGGAGGCGGCGGTAGCCGACGTGTTGGCCACCTTGCTGGTGTCGGTGGCGGTCACGCGCACGCGCTCCAGACGGATGCCCAGCTCGTGCGCGACCACCATCGCCACCTTGGTGTTGAGGCCCTGGCCCATCTCGGTGCCGCCGTGGTTCACCAGCACCGAGCCGTCGTTGTACACGTGCACCAGCGCGCCGGCCTGGTTGAAGTGCGCCACGTTGAACGAGATGCCGAATTTCACCGGGGTGATGGCGATGCCTTTCTTGAGCACCGGGCTGGCGGCGTTGAACGCGCGCGTGGCGGCGCGGCGCTCGCGGTAGGCGCTGGTCGCCTCGAGTTCGTCGAGCAGTTCATGGATGACGTTGTCTTCCACGGTCTGGCCGTAGGGCGTCACGTTGCGCTCGGTCTTGCCGTACAGGTTGGCGCGGCGCACGTCGAGCGAATCGCGGCCGACGGTGCGGGCTACGTTGTCGAGGATGTACTCGATGGCGAACGCGCCCTGCGGGCCGCCGAAGCCGCGGAAAGCGGTATTGCTCTGCGTGTTGGTCTTGCCGCAGTAGCCGTCGATCTGCACGTTGGGCAGCCAGTAGGCGTTGTCGAAGTGGCAGATGGCGCGGGTCATCACCGGGCCGGACAGGTCGGCCGAGAAACCGGCGCGCGACACCATTTCCACGGCCACGCCGTCGAGGCGGCCTGCGTCATCGTGGCCGACTTCGAAGTCGAACAAGAAGTCGTGGCGCTTGCCGGTGATCATCATGTCGTCGTCGCGGTCCGGGCGCAGCTTGACCGGGCACAGCAGCTTCCACGCAGCCAGCGCGGCACAGCAGGCGAACATGGCCGACTGCGATTCCTTGCCGCCGAAGCCGCCGCCCATGCGGCGGCATTCCACCAGCACCTGGTGCGCGTGCCAGCCCAGCATATGCGCCACCGCGTGCTGCATCTCGGTGGGGTGCTGGGTGGAACACCAGACGTGCATGCCGTCGTTTTCCTTGGGCGCGGCGTAGGCGATCTGGCCTTCCAGGTAGAACTGCTCCTGGCCGCCCAGGCGGATATGGCCGCGCTCGCGGTGCGCGGCGGCGGCGATCTGGCTGGCCGGCTCGCCGCGCGTCAGGTGCATCGGCGGCAGCACATAGCTGCCGGCCTGGTGCGCGGCTTCGGGCGACAGCACCGGGGCGAGGTCCTCGTATTCGATCACGCCCAGGCGGGCGGCGCGGCGCGCGGCGTCGTGCGAGGTGGCCACCACCACGAACACGGGCTGGCCAATGAACTGCACCAGGCCGGTGGCGAGGATCGGATCGTCGTGGATGATCGGGCCGCAATCGTTGGACGCGGGGATGTCGTCGGCGGTCAGCACGGCCACCACGCCCGGCGCGGCACGCACCTTGTCGAGCGAGATCGACCTGATGCGGGCATGGGCGCGCGCGCTCATGCCGAGCGCGGCGTGCAGGGTGCCCGCCAGCTCGGGGATGTCGTCGGTGTAGGTGGCGGTGCCCGCCACGTGCAGGTGCGCCGATTCGTGCGGGCGCGAGATGCCGACCTGCGGCGTGGCGATGGCGGTGCGGGCCTCGCTGTCGGGATCGAGTGCGGGATCGAGCAGGAAGGGTTCGGTTTGCTTGTTCATGGTGCCGATCTCTCCTTAAGCGATGGCCAGGGCCTGGCCGGCGCCGGGCGCGCGGACATTGACGGCGGACGCCGGCAACGCGTCGGCGCGTGTTTCCAGCCAGAAGCGGTACAGCAGGTTGGCGGCGCCGCGGCTGCGGTAGGCAGCGGTGGCGCGCATATCGCTCAGCGGGGTGTAGTCCTGCGCCAGTTCGGCCATGGCGGCGCGCACGGTGGGTTCGGTCCACGGCTGGCCGAGCAGCGCGGCCTCGGTGCGGGCACCGCGCTTGGGCGTGGCGGCCATGCCGCCGAAGGCCACGCGCGCATCCGTGACGACGCCGTCCGCCAGCGTGACCGCGAAGGCGGCGCACACCGCGGAAATGTCCTCGTCGAAGCGCTTGGATAGCTTGTACGTGCGGAAATGCTGCGGGGCCGCCAGCGGCACGCGCAGGCCCGCGACGAATTCGCCCTCGGCCATGGCGGTCTTCTGGTAAGCGAGGTAGAGGTCTTCCAGCGCCAGCGTGCGGCGCACCTCGCCGCGCTGCAGCACCACTTCGGTGCCGAGCGCGATCAGCGCGGGCATGGAGTCGCCGATCGGCGAGCCATTGGCGATATTGCCGCCGAGCGTGCCGGCGTTGCGGATCGGCAGCGAGGCGAAGCGCTTCCACATCTCGCGCAGCTCGGGGTGGGCCGTGTCGAGCGCGGCGTAGGCGCGTTCCAGCGACACGCCCGCGCCGATCTCCACGGCGCCGCCGGCTTCGCGGATGTCCTGCAGGTCGGCCACCTGGCCCACATACAGCAGGTTGCCCAGCTCGCGGAACTGCTTGGTAACCCACAGCCCGACATCGGTGCTGCCGGCCAGGATGCGGGTGCCGGGCTCGGCCGCCTTGATGGCGGCGAAGGCCGAAGCCGTGCGCGGCGCGTAGAAATGCTGGCCGCCGGCGCTGTAGTGGAAGGTGTCATCGCGGCGCAGCGAACGCAGCGTCTCGGTGATCTTGCGCGGATCGAGCTTGCTGGCCTGGGGCGCGGGCAGCGCCATCATGCGCTGGCCGGCCTCGATGATGGGGCGGTAGCCGGTGCAGCGGCACAGGTTGCCGGTCAGGGCGTCGCAGATCGTCTCGCGCTCCGGCGCGCGGCCGGTGCCGGCGTCGTCGGCATTCTGCTGGTAGAGTGCCCACAGCGACATCACGAAGCCTGGGGTGCAGAAGCCGCACTGGGAGCCATGGCATTCCACCAGCGCCTGCTGCACCGGGTGCAGCGCGCCGTCGGCCTGGCGCAGGTCTTCCACCGTGATCAGCGCGCGGCCGTCCAGCGTGGGCAGGAACTGGATGCAGGAGTTGACGGCCTTGAATTCGACCTCGCCATCCTCGCGCAGCTCGCCCAGGACCACGGTACAGGCGCCGCAGTCGCCTTCGGCGCAGCCTTCCTTGGTGCCGGTGCAACGCGCGTCCTCGCGCAGGTACTGCAGCACGGTGCGGGTCACGGGCGCGCCGCTGACCTCCTGGACCTGGCCGCGGTGGTAAAAGCGGATGGTTTGCGTCTCCATGGTGTCTTCTCTCTTTGTGATGGGGACAAACATAGCACTCAGGGCGTTCATGCAATATTCAGCCCAGGTGATATGCCCCATCAAGGGGGGAGAGCGTTGCGCCGGCGCCGGCCGCATTTGACCGATGGCGGGGTGCCTGACTTACACTATGCGCCGTTCCCATCCCCCACGCCACTGGCCGCAAAGCGCGCCTGGCGCCCCCTCGCCATGCACGGACGCGACCATCTCGACACCTATTTGCTGCGAGTGCTGCACACGCTGCTGACCGAGCAGAGCGTGACCCGCACGGCGGTCAAGCTGGGCCAGTCCCAGCCGGCGATCAGCAATACGCTCAAGCGCCTGCGCGAGATCACCGGCGACGCAATCCTGGTGCGCGGCAAGAGCGGCATGGTGCCGACCGAACGCGGGCGGGAGCTGCTGCTGCTGGCAGAGCAGAGCCTGGCGGCGATGGACCGCATTGCCCGGCCCCCGCAGCATTTCGACCCGGCCACCACCACGCGCACCTTCCACCTGGGCGCGCCGGACTACCTGGACGCCTTCTTCCTGCCCAATATCGTCGAGCGCGTGCGCCGGCTGGCGCCCGGCGCCAAGCTGTTCGTGCATCCGATGACCTCGTCCAGCGATTTCCTCGACAGCCTGGAGCAGGGGCAACTCGATATCGTGGTGGGAAACTGGCTGTCGCCGCCGGAACACCTGCATATCTCGCCGCTGTTCGACGACGAGGTAGTGTGCATGCTGGGCGCCCAGCACCCGCTGGCGCGCAAGGGCCTCACGCTCAAGCACTATCTGGAAATGCCGCACCTGGCGCCGGCGCCGTATGCGTCGATGCAGCGCAGCATGATCGACCAGGCGCTGGCCGAGCAAGGCTACAAGCGCAATATCCAGGTCACGCTGCCGTACTTCGGGCTGGTCCCCTACGTGCTGATGAAGACCGACATGGTGTTCACCACCGGCCGGCAGTTTGCCGCGCACTACGCGCAATACCTGCCGCTGCGCATGGTGCCGTCGCCGGTGCCGTTTCCGCGCATGCGCTTCTACCAGCTCTGGCACGAGCGCTGCCATGCGGCGCCAGACGTGGTGTGGCTGCGGCGGATGATCGCCGAGGTGGCCGGGGAATTGCCGCAGCTGCCGCAGCTCCCGCGGCTGGACGAAGCGCAGGTCTGAAGCCGCTCGCCGGCCAGGGCGGCGGAGGTGCCCGCCAGCGCCACCATGGCAGCGATGCCGACGGTGATCGGCGCGCGGCCCGGCAAGTGATCGGGATGGCTGGAAGAGTGAACGCCGGCACGGCGGCTTCTTGTCTTTATGTTCGTAGAAACACAATTGCCACAAGGTCGCGAGATCGGTGAGAATGTGGCGGAAGCGATGATTTTCCAGGATTCGGATTGTCCTTGAGCCGCATCCAACTCGTAATTGTGAGAAGCGTTTCATATGACATTTCGCTTTGACCTGTTCCCTGTCGTGGGTGCGGACGACAATCCCCGTGCCAATGCCAAGGTGTTCCAGCTTCTCAAGGCGGTGCGCGAAACCGGTTCCCTGCACCGCGCGGCCCGCGAGATCGGGCTGTCCTATCGCCACGCCTGGGGCGTGATGCGCTCCTGGGAGGATATGCTCGGGCGCGCCATGCTCGACATGGAGCGCGGCCGCGGCGCCTCGCTGACCTTGTTCGGCGAACGGCTGCTGCGCGCCGAAGGGCGCCTGCGGGCCGCCATCGACCCGGTGGTGCAGAAGGCCATGGCGGATTTCCTGGCCGATCTCGACGATACGGCCCAGCCGCAGACACGCATCCGCTTTTCCGGCAGCCATGATCCGGGCATGGAAGTGCTGGCCTCGGCGTTGCATGAAGAAGTCGGCGGACTGCAGCTCGACACGGTGTTCTGCGGCAGCGTGGAAGGACTGATCTGCCTGCAGGAGCGGCAGTCCGAACTGGCCGGCTTCTATGTCTCGCCGATCCAGACCGCCGGCTCGGTGGCCCACGTCACGCTGCGCAAATGGCTGCGCCCGGCCGCGGTGCGCCTGATCCGGCTGGCCTGGCGCGAGCAGGGCCTGATCGTCGCGCCGCAACTGGCGCGCGACATCCGCGATCTGCGCGACCTGGCCCGCAGCGGGGCGCGCTTCGTCAACCGCCAGCGCAGCTCCGGCACGCGCATGCTGTTCGACCAGCTGCTGGCCACGCACGGCCTGTTCCCGGACCAGATCGTCGGCTACGAAACCCCCGAGTTCAGCAACGAGAAAGTGGCGCAAGCCGTGCATGAGGGGCGTGCCGACGTGGGTTTCGGGCTGCGCATGAATGCCGAGGCGCTCGGGCTGGCCTTCGTGCCGCTGACGCGCGAAGCGTATTTCCTGGCGCTGCGCAAGAACGACCAGCTCGCGCCCTGGGCGCACGGACTGCTCGCGCGCATGGCCGAACCGGCCTTTGCCAGGCGCATCGAGGCGCTGCCCGGCTACATCATGGCCGAGCCCCAGCGGATCCTGACCCCGCAGGAGGCCTTGCCCTGGTACCGGCCCGACGGCAAGGAAGGCGGCTAAGGCCCTGATGCTTCCTCCGGGCTGTTTGCCCGGTGCCGTATTACACTGCTTGCAGCGGCTGGCGCGCCTGCCGGCCGCTCCCGCCGTGCAAGGAGTGTCATGCTAGAAACGGCCGCGCTGGCAGCGGGCTTGTCCTGGACCAGCGGATTCCGCCTTTACCTGGCCGTGTTCACGGCCGGCGCGCTGGGACGCGCGGGCTGGCTGCACCTCCCCGCGGGGCTGCAGGCGCTGGAGTCATGGTGGGTCATCGCGCTCGCCGCGGTGCTGGCGCTGGCCGAGTTCGTAGCCGACAAGGTGCCGGGCTTCGACTCGTTCTGGGATAGCATCCAGACCTTCATCCGCATTCCCGCCGGCGCGATCCTGGCCGCTGCCGCCTTCGGCCAGCTCGATCCGCAGTGGATGGTGGCCGCGGGCCTGGTCGGCGGCACGCTGGCTGGCACGGCGCATGCGGCCAAGGCCGGCACGCGCGCGCTCATCAATGTATCGCCGGAGCCGTTTTCGAACTGGGCGGCCTCGCTGAGCGAAGATGTCGCCGCCGGCGGCGGGCTGTTGCTGGCGTTCTTCTTGCCGGTGGTCTTCCTGGTGGTGCTGGCGCTGCTGTTGCTGGTGGCGATATGGCTGCTGCCCAAGCTGTGGCGTGGCCTGCGCCGCCTGCGCGAGGCGCTTGCCAAGCGCGCGGCGCCCGCGGTGGCGGCGCGGCGCGAGCCCAGGCGCTAGCGCGCCCATGCGGCCCGGTGCCCCGCCAGGCTCACCGCATCGACGCAGGGATGAATACCCGGCGGCCTGCCGCGCAGGCCGCCTCAACGTATGTGCACGGACAACTGACTGATGCCTTCAGAAATGGATTCGGCTGCCGCGATTTCCGGCGCTATCTTGCCCTCGCCGCGCTTCTCCGCCTGGCGCCAGGCACTGCGCATGGCGCGCCGCGACTGGCGCGCGGGCGAGTTGTACCTGCTGCTGTTCGCCCTGGTGCTTGCGGTGGCGGCACTGAGCAGCGTGGGCTTCCTGGCCGACCGCATGCGGCTTGGACTGGAGCGCGACGCGCGCCAGATGATTGCATCTGACGTGCTGATCGTGAGCGACCAGCCCTTCGATGCGACTTTCGCCGGCCGCGCCGCGCAAGCCGGGCTGGCCGTCGCGCGCACTGTCACCTTTCCCAGCATGGCGACCGCGCGCAAGGCAGGGGCGCCGGCCGCCGGTGCCGCCGCGCCGGCAGAGGCTCCGTCGCAACTGGCCGCGCTCAAGGCCGTCGGTCCCGGTTATCCGCTGCGCGGCCAGGTCAAGGTGGCCGCCGCGCGCGGTGGCGAGGAGGCCGCGGCCACGGGCATTCCCGCGCCGGGCACGGTGTGGGTGGACGAAGCCTTGCTCGATTCGCTCGGCGTGTCGCTTGGCGACACCATCCAGCTCGGCAGCCGCGGCTTTCGCATCGAACGCATCATCACGCAGGAACTGGACCGTGGCGCGGGCTTCATGAACTTCGCGCCGCGCGTGATGCTGCCGCTGTCGGACCTGGACGCGACCGGGCTGGTGGGGTGGGGTAGCCGCGTGACCTACCGCTTGCTGGTGGCCGGTCCCGACGCTGCCGCGCAGGCCTACCAGCAGTGGGCCGAGGCCGAGATCGGCAAGCGCGGCCTGCGCAACACGCGCGTGGAGTCGCTCGAATCGGGCCAGCCGCAGATGCGCGCCACGCTGGATCGCGCCGAGCGTTTCTTGTCGCTGGTGGCGGTGCTGTCGGCGATGATCGCCGCGGTGGCGATCGCCATGTCGGCGCGCCGCTACATGCAGCGCCATACCGATGCCTGCGCGGTGTACAAGTGCATGGGCCTGTCGCGCCGTGACATCCTGCTGGCCTTCGCGCTGGAGTTCCTGCTGCTGGGCGTGGGCGGGGCGGTGAGCGGCGTGGTGCTGGGCTACCTGGCGCACTATGGCCTGCTGCTTTCGCTGGGCAAGCTGCTTACCGTGACGCTGCCGCAGCCTTCCTTCGTGCCTGCGCTGGTCGGCCTGCTGGCCGGCATGGTGCTGCTGGCGGGATTTGCCCTGCCGCCGCTGCTCGCGCTCACGCGCGTATCGCCGCTGCGCGTGCTGCGGCGCGACCTCGGCGCGCCGCCGGTGTCCACCTGGATTGCCTACGGGCTCGGCCTCGGCGCCTTCGTGGCGCTGCTGCTGGTGGCCGCGCGCGACCTCAAGCTCGGCCTGACCACGGCCGGCGGCTTCGTCGGCGCCGGCGTGGTGTTCGCGCTGCTGGCGCTGGGGCTGCTGAGCCTGCTGGCGCGTCTGATGCGCGGGCGCACCCTGGCGCGCGGCAGCGTGGGCTGGCGCTTCGCGCTGGCGGTGCTGGAACGGCGCCGCGCCGTGACGGTGCTGCAGACGGTGGCATTGGCGGTGGGCCTGATGGCGCTGCTGCTGCTGGGCATGACCCGCAACGACCTGATCGCCTCGTGGCGCAACGCAACGCCGGCGGACGCGCCCAACCGCTTCATCATCAATATCCAGCCGGACCAGCGGGCGCCGCTGGCCGGCATGCTGTCGCATGCAGGCATCGCCGATTTGCTGTACCCGATGGTACGCGGGCGGCTGACGCATATCGGCGGCCATCCGGTGCGCGCCGAGCGCTACCCTGACGGGCGCGCCCGCAACCTGGTCGAGCGCGAGTTCAACCTGTCATACACGGACAGCCTGCCGGCCGGCAACCGCGTGGTGGCCGGCAACTGGCTGGCCGGCGGCCGCGAGGCCGGCGCCTCGGTGGAGGAAGGCATCGCCAAGACCCTCGGCATCCGGCTGGGCGACACCCTGCGCTTCGATGTGGCGGGGCAGGCGGTGGAGGCGCCGGTCACTTCGCTGCGCAAGCTCGACTGGGGCTCGATGCGCGTGAATTTCTTCGTGATCCTGCCGCCCGCCGCCATGCAAGGCCTGCCGCAGACCTACATCACCGCCTTCCACCTGCCGGCCAGCCAGTCGGCGCTCGGCAACCGGCTGGTGGCATCCTTCCCCAATATCACGGTGGTCAACACCGACCTGATCCTGCGCCAGGTCCAGGAAGTGCTCGACCAGGTGATCGCCGCAGTCGAGTTCCTGTTCGTGTTCACGCTGGCGGCCGGCGTGACGGTGCTCTACGCGGCGCTTTCCGGCGCGCGCGACGAACGCAAGCGCGACGCCGGCCTGCTCAAGGCGCTGGGCGCGTCCGCCGCCGTGGTGCGGCAGACGCAATATGCCGAGTTCCTCGTGGTAGGCGGCCTGGCGGGGCTGCTGGCCAGCCTGGGCGCGATCGCGGTGGGCTGGGGCTTGTCGCAGTTCGTGTTCGATTTCCCCTACCGCTTCAACGGCTGGATCGTGCCGGCCGGCGTGCTTTCTGGCATGCTGTGCGCTTTCGCGGGAGGCTGGCTGGGTTTGCGCGAGGTGCTGAGACAGCCCGCGCTGGCCACGCTGCGCGAGACCTGAACGCCGCGTGTGCGCATGTTCTGCGGCGCACCCCGCGCACCTGAAGAAACTGACGAGTGTTTTTATGAGTACCGATTCGAAGCCCGAAGCCACCAATACCGAAGCCACCAATACCGACGCCGCCGACACCACCGCGTACGAACTGGTCGGCGGCGAGGCGCGCGTGCGCGAACTGGTGGACCGCTTCTATGACCTGATGGACCTGGAGGCGCAGTTCAAGGGGCTGCGCGCCCTGCATCCCGGCTCGCTCGACGGCTCGCGCGACAAGCTGTTCTGGTTCCTGTGCGGCTGGCTTGGCGGGCCCAACCATTTCATCGAGCGCTTCGGCCACCCGCGCCTGCGCGCGCGCCACCTGCCGTTCGAGATCGGCACCAGCGAGCGTGACCAGTGGATGCGCTGCATGGCGCTGGCGATGCAGGACGTGGGCCTGTCCGAAGACCTGCAGTTGCGATTGATGAAAGCCTTTTTCGACACCGCGGACTGGATGCGCAACGTGCCGCGCTGATGCGTTCCTGCCGGACCTACCGATATCCACCACCATGACCCTGCTCCAGGCCTTGCCGGCCGAAGCGCAACGCGTACTCGATTTCTGGTTCGGCGCGCCGGGCTCGGCGCAATGGAACACCACCCGCAAGGCCTGGTTCACCAAGTCCGCAAGCTTCGACGCCAGCGTGCGCGCCGCCTTGCTGCCGCTGTGGGAAGCGGTGCGCGCCGGCGCGCACGACGACTGGGCCCTGACGCCGCTGGGTGCCTGTGCGCGCATCGTGGTGCTGGACCAGGTGCCGCGCAATGTCTTTCGCCACGATCCGCGCAGCTTTGCCACCGACGCGCAGGCGCTGCAGGCGGCGCGGCAGGTGGTGGCGAGCGGCGCCGACCGCCTGCTGCCCACGCCGCATCACCGCCTGTTCTGCTACATGCCCTTCGAGCATGCGGAATCGCGCGCGGACCAGGCCGAATCGGTGAGGCTGATGCGCGCCTTGCGCGACGACAGCGAGGGCAAGGTCGACACGGTGGCGTGGGCGCTCAAGCACCAGGCTGTGATCGGGCGCTTCGGCCGCTTCCCGCACCGCAACGCGGTGCTGGGGCGGGAGAACACGCCGGAGGAAGCGGCCTTCCTGCGGGAGCCGGGTTCCTCGTTCTGAGCGCTGGCGGCGGAGCGCGGCGCCATCAAGCTGCCGGCTTCAGCACCAGCCGCACCAGCTCGATCCAGTAGGTCGCGCCCAGCGGCAGGATCGCATCGTTGAAGTCGTAGTACGGATTGTGCAGCGGCGGGTTGTTCCCGCTGCGCGCCGCACCGAGGAATACGTACGCGCCCGGGCATTGCTCCAGCATGTAGGCGAAGTCCTCCGACCCCGTGCGCGGCAGGCAGTCCGTGTCGACGCGCTCGTCGCCCACCACCCGGCGCGCCGCGGCGGCGGCCAGGCAGGTTTCCCGCGCCGTGTTCACGCAGGCGGGATAGCCCGCGAAATAGTTCAGCTCGATCTGCGCGCCCGAGGCAGCCGCCAGCCCCTCGCACACGGCGCGCATGCGCGCTTCCGCCCGGGCGCGCGTGGCGGGCCTGAACGAGCGGCAGGTGCCGCGCAGGACCACGCGCTCGGGGATCACGTTCCAGGTATCGCCGCCGTGGATCTGCGTCACGCTGATGATCAGCGAGTCGACGGCGCTGACATTGCGGCTGACGATGGCCTGCAGCGCCGCCACCAGCTGCGAGGAGACCACGACCGGATCGATGCCGGCCTCGGGCTGCGCGGCATGCGAGCCCTTGCCGGCGATGACGATCTCGAACGTATCGGAGTTGGATGTCATGGTGCCGACGCGCGTGGAGAACGTGCCCAGCGGCAGGTTGGGCGAGTTGTGCAGCGCGTAGACGCCCGCGCAGGGAAAGCGCTCGAACAGGCCTTGCTCCACCATGACGCGGCCGCCGCCCTCGTTCTCCTCGGCGGGCTGGAAGATGAAATGCACCGTGCCGCTGATGCTGGTGTCCTGCGACAGGAATTGCGCCGCGCCCAGCAACATGGCCGTATGCCCGTCGTGTCCGCATCCATGCATCTTGCCGTCGATGGCCGAGCGGTGCGGCGCGTCGCCGAGTTCGTGCATGTCGAGGGCGTCCAGGTCCGCGCGCAGTCCGATCGCCGGGCCGGCGCCGCGCCGCAGTGTGCCGACCACACCGGTGCCGCCCAGCCCCTCATGGACTTCCAGGCCCATCCCGGCCAGCGCCCGCGCCACCAGCCGCGCGGTGCGGTGCTCGGTGAAGGCGGTTTCGGGATGGGCGTGGATCTCGTGCCGCCATGCGCGCATGCGCTCCAGCAGTGGCAGCGGCAGCGCACCGGTGCGCGGCTGGAGGGGCTGGTGCGATTCAATAGGTGTCGTCGGGGGCGTGCTCATCGCGCGGCTGCTCCTGGCAGGGTGAGGTGAAACGGCGATTTTCGGCACTCCCGACGGTTGTAACCATGACAAGTAAAGTGGAAAATCGTTGTTCACGGTGCAACGGTGCATCGTCCTCGCAGAAGAACCGGGAACGGAGACGGCGCGCTGAGGTCAGCGCAGTGCCGGGAACAAGCCATGGAAGACGTACTGGACCGCAGGCGCGCGCTGTGCCTGCTGCAGATCATCGAGACCGGCAGCGTGCGCGGCGCGGCCGAAGTGCTGGGGCTGGACCCGTCGGTGGTGAGCCGTGCCGTGGCCAGGCTGGAGCAGGACACAGGCCTGGCCTTGCTGGAGCGGCGCGGAAGGGGGGTGGCCGCGACCGATGCCGGGCGCATGCTGGCCCTGTTCGCGCGGCGCCAGCAGGACCTGCAGGACACCTTCCTGGCGGAGGTCAACAACCTGAAGAACGCGCGCGGCGGCCACGTGGACCTGGTGTTCGGCGAGGGCTTCGTCGATCTGCTGCTGGAACCGGTGCTGCAAGGCTTCATGCGCAAGCATCCGCAGGTGACCTACGGCATACAGGTGGCCGGCACCGATGAAACCATTCGGCACATCGTGGAAGACCTCGCCCATATCGGCCTGGCCTTCGAGCCGCCTACCGATGTGCGCTTGCGCTCGCACTGCTCGCGCCTGGCGCCGATCCGCGTGCACGTGCGCCGCGATCATCCGCTGGCACGCATGCGCAGGGCCCTCAAGCTGGCCGACCTGGCGCCGCATGCCGGCGCCACGCTGGTGGAGTCCTTTGGCGTGCGCAAGCATATCCAGGCGGCGGAACTCGACGAGCATGTCAGCCTCAAGCCGATGCTGGTCACCAATTCGTTCAAGGTGCTGTGGGAGTTCGCCGCGCTCGGGCTGGGCTTCGTCATGGTCCCGCGCTCGGTGCCGCACAAAGGCGCGCAGCTCAAGCAACTGGTGTCGCTGCCGCTGGCCAATCCGATCCTCAACAACAGCCGCAACCACATCATCACGCGGGCGGGGCGGCACCTTTCGCCGGCGGCCAGCAATATGCTGCGCCATATGGTGAAGTCCTTTCCGGAAATCTGACGCCCGCTGGATCGCCCGCTTGCGCCACCTGCCGCCACCTGCCGGCACGTCCCTCGATCGTTGCACTCGATGCAACGATTTGGCCCTCTCCGTGTCATTGCTGCCGCTGAAATCCCGTTGCTAGACTGGCGCCACATACCTGGACATGGCGATCACCACGGAGAAAAGATGAACGGCGCGATACACAAACACCGGTCGGGGCGACTGCACGGCGCAATGCGATGGCTGTCGGCCCTGCCGCGACTGGTGGCGCTTGGCCTGGCCTGCGTGGCCATGCCGGCGCTGGCCGACGGGCCGGCCTTTCCCACGCTGAAACCGGTATCGCTGGTGGTGCCCTATCCCGCCGGCGGCGCCAGCGATGTGTCGGCGCGCATTTTCAGCGAGCCCATCGGTCGCGCGCTGGGCCAGCAGGTGCTGGTGGAGAACGTGGCGGGCGGCACCGGCGTGCTTGGCGCCAAGCGCGTGCTGAACGGCCCGCCGGATGGCTATGCCATGCTCCACGGCTCGCCCAGCGAAGTCATCCTGACGCCCCTGCTGAATGCCTCGGCCAGATACAAGCCGGAGGATTTCCGGCTGGTACAGCCGATCACCGAAGCCACCATCGTGCTGCTGGTGCGTGGTGACCTGCCGGTCCACACGCTCGATGAGTTCATCGAACTGGCCCGGCGCCCCGGCGCCAAGCCGCTGACCTACGGCACCGTGGGCATGGGCTCGCTCTACCACGTGCTGACAGAGTACCTGGGCCAGCGCACCGGCGCCAAGTTCCTGCACGTGCCGTACAAGGGCGCCGCGCCTGCCATCCAGGACCTGGCCGGCGGCCAGATCGACTTTGCCGTCCTGGCCTACCAGGTCAGCATGGACAGCATGGCCAGGCAAGGCAGGCTGAAGGTGGTGAGCAGTTTCTCGCGCACACTGCCCGCGCAGCTCAAGCACATCCCGACCTTGCGCGAAAGCAAGCTGTTGCCGGATTTCGAGTACGTGATCGGCGGTGGCTACTACGTGCGCAAGGGCACGCCGGACGACGTGGTGCGCAAGCTGCGCGTGGCCATCGGCAAGGCGCTGGCCCAGCCGGAGCTGCGCGCCCGGCTGGAGTCCGAGGGGCGCACGGTGCTGCATGCGGTGAGCGAGCAGGAAGCCGACGCGTGGCAGGCCGCGCAGGTCAGCCGCTATCGCGGCATGGTGGATGCGCTGGGCCTCAAGCCGATGTAAGGCGCCGCGCGGGCGGGGCTCAGGTCTGCCCGCGCTTTTCCTGCCACTTGTCCACGGTCACGCGCGGGGCATTGGCGAGCTTGTCCAGGATGCCGGCAGGCGTGGCGTCCGTCAGCAGCAGGTCGTTGTGCACCTGCTTGAGAAAGCCTTCGTCCACGGCGTGCTGCAGGAAACCCAGCATGCTGTCGTAGAAGCCGTTCACGTTGAGCAGTCCGACCGGCTTGGCGTGGTAGCCCAGCTGCAGCCAGGTGAAGGTCTCGAACAGTTCTTCGAAGGTGCCCACGCCGCCGGGCATGGCGATGAATGCGTCGGCGCGGTCGGCCATCATCTGCTTGCGCTCGTGCATATTGCGCACCACGTGCAGCTCGGTCAGGCCGCGATGCCCGACTTCCTTTTGCATCAGCGCGTCGGGGATGATGCCGATGGCGGTGCCGCCGTGCGCCAGCACGGCATCGGCCACGGTGCCCATCAGTCCGACCTTGCCGCCGCCATAGACCAGCGCCAGGCCGCGTTCGGCCAGGGCCTTGCCCATGGCGCGCGCCGCGTCGGCGTATTCAGGACGGTTGCCGGGGCTGGAGCCACAGTAGATGCAGACGGACTTCACTTGTCTTCCTTTTGGTTCTGTGCCGCGCTGGCGGCGGCGTATTCGCGGGCTTGCTTGTCGAACGCCTGGCGCGCCTTGCCGCGCAGGTAGGGCGCCAGGATCGAGAAGATGTGATAGCTCGCGCCGTGCAGGTACCCGCGGATCTGCGCGGGATCGTTGTACTGGCGCGGGTGCTGCACGAACTGGAAGGACAGCCAGTAGGTGGACACCACGACCATGTTGGTGCAGATGGCATCGACCTGCTCGGGCGTGGCTTCCATCTCGCCGTCTTCCTGGAACTGGCGGCAGATCTCCATCGCGAAGCGCTTCTTCTGCTCGACGATGCGCTTGAAGTTGGTTTCAAGCATGCGGTTGCGCGCCAGCAGGTCGTTGATGTCGCGATACAGGAAACGGTAGTTCCACAGGAACTCCGACATGTACTGCAGGTAGCCCCAGCTCTCGTCCAGCGTGGCCTTGTGATCTTCGGGCAGCTTCAGGCGACGCTCCATCTCCTGCTCGAACAGCACGAAGATGGAGTTGATGATGTCGTCCTTGTTGCGGAAATGGTAGTAGAGATTGCCGGGGCTGATCTCCATGGCTTCCGCGATGGTGGTGGTCGTGACGTTGGGCTCGCCGAGTTCATTGAACAGGCGCAGCGAGACGTCGAGGATGCGGTCCCGGGTACGGCGGGGACCGGATTGCGGTTTGGGTTCCATGGGCGACCGGGCGAGCGGCGATTCGGTGAGTTGATGGCGATTATAAGCAATCGCGCCTGACGCACCGCCGCACGCATACCCGCGGGGCGGGCGATGCACGCCCGCCGCCGCCGGCCGCGGACTTGCGCTCAGGCGGCCAGCTGTCGCAGCCATCCGGCCACGATCGGCCCGGCGATGGCGAGCCAGGTGCCGCCGCACAGCACCAGCGCCAGCATCACGGCGGCACTGCCGAAGTCCTTGGCGCGCTTGGACAGGCCGTGGCGCTCGAGCGAGATACGGTCCACCGCGGCCTCGACGCTGGAGTTGAGCAGCTCGACGATCAGCACCAGCAGCAAGGTGCCCAGCAGCAGGATGCGCTCGACGATGCCGACCGGCAGCAGCAGCGCGCAGGGCGTGAGGATCGCCACCAGGGTCAGCTCCTGGCGGAACGCGCTCTCTTCCAGCACCGCGTAGCGCAGGCCCGACAGGGAGTTGATGCCCGCATGCCAGGCCCGCGCCAGGCCGCGGTTGCCCTTGTGCGGGTTCTGCTCAATCGTGTAGTCGCTGTTCGGCGAAGCCTTGGCCGGTGCCGAGGTCGGGGCCGCCGGCGGGCGGCTGGGTGCGGGCGGCGGGGGATGCGGAGTCGGCATGTTCGGATGAGTGACGGGCAGCGCTGCCGCTGGCGCTTGCATGTGCGCACGGCAGCGGCTGCAGGTGTGTCAGGAACTGCTCGGAGGCGGCGCGCCACGAGAACCGCTCGGCGTGGGCGCGGGCGGTGAGACGGTCGATGCGCAGTGCCTCCAGGCACGCTTCACGCAGGTCTTCGTGCATCACGCCGGCAGTGCTCTCGCCGAGCACGTCGATCGGGCCGGTGACCGGATACGCCGCCACGGGCAGGCCGCTGGCGAGCGCTTCGAGCAGGACCAGGCCGAAGGTGTCGGTGCGGCTGGGAAACACGAAGACGTCGGCCGAAGCATACACCTTGGCCAGTTCCGGCTGGCTCAGCACGCCCAGATAGCTGGCGCCCGGATAGCGCGCGCGCAGCGAGGCCAGCGCCGGGCCGTCGCCGACCACCCACTTGGAACCCGGCAGGTCCAGCGCGAGGAAGGCCTCGACGTTTTTCTCCACCGCCACGCGGCCCACGTAGAGGAAGATCGGGTGGGCCGTGTTGAGCACGTTGGCGTGCTGCGTGGTGAACACGTCCAGGTCCACGCCGCGGGTCCACAGCACGCCGTGCGTGAGGCCGTAGCGGTGCAGGTCCTGCAGCACCACAGGCGTGGGCGCCATCACCGCGCGCGCCGGGCCGTGGAACCAGCGCAGGAAGGCATAGGTCCAGCTCAGCGGAATGCCGAAGCGCGCCTGCACATACTCAGGGAAGCGCGTGTGGTAGGCCGTGGTGAACGGCAATTGCTCGCGCATCGCGTAGCGGCGCGCGGCCAGGCCGAGCGGGCCTTCGGTGGCGATGTGCAGCGCGTCCGGCGCGAAGGCGCGGATGCGCGCGCGCACCTTGGCGCCGGCGAACAGCGACAGGGCGATCTCGGGATAGGTCGGGCACGGGATGGTGCGGAATTCTTGCGGCGTGATCAGCTCCACCGTGTGGCCCATCGCCACCAGTTCGCGGCGGGTCGACTTGAGCGTGCGCACCACGCCATTGACTTGCGGCTCCCAGGCATCGGTGACGATCAGGATCTTCATGGCTCTCTCCTTGCGGCGGGCCGCGTGGGTGACCGGCCTCGGCGAGGCCAGGGCGATGCGTTGGTGGCTGGCGCGGGCGCTCAGGCCGCGGTGACGGCGGCGCGGCGGCCGGCCGTGGCGGGAGCGTCGAGCAGCGTGGTCCAGTAGACGATCTGCAGCTCGCCCTCCTGCGTCTCGACGAGGGCCGACAGGCTTTCCACCCAGTCGCCGTCGTTGCAGTAGAGCTGTCCGTCCACCTCGCGGATCTCGGCCTTGTGAATGTGGCCGCAGACCACGCCGTCGCAGCCGCGTCGGCGCGCTTCGTCCACCATCGCGTGCTCGAAGGAGTTGATGTAGTTGACCGCGTTCTTGACCTGGTGCTTGAGGTATTGCGACAGCGACCAGTACGGGAAGCCCAGGCGCGCGCGGATGCGGTTGAAGTGGCGGTTGATGGCCAGGATCAGGGTGTAGAGCGAATCGCCCAGGTAGGCCAGCCAGCGCGCGTGCTGCACCACGCCGTCGAACAGGTCGCCGTGCACCACCCACAGGCGGCGCCCGGTGGCGGTCACGTGGATGGCATCCTCGCGCACCGTGATGTCGCCGAAGGCGAGGCCGTCGAACTGGCGCGCCACTTCGTCGTGGTTGCCGGGCACGTAGATCACCTCGGTGCCCTTGCGCGCCTTGCGCAGCAGCTTCTGCACCACGTCGTTGTGGCTTTGCGGCCAGTACCAGCCGCGCCGCAACTGCCAGCCGTCGATGATGTCGCCGACCAGGTAGAGCTGGTCCGATTCATTGTGCTTGAGGAAATCGAGCAGGTAGTCGGCCTGGCAGCCGGCCGTGCCGAGATGGATGTCCGACAGCCAGATGGCGCGGTAGTGGCGGATCGGATGGGTGGGATGCGGGGGCTGGGGCGTGGCGGCGGGAGGAGGCAGGCTGGCGGAGGCGGGGGTGGCGGCCCCGCGCGCCGGGGGGCGTTGCTGCAGGGCGCTGGCCGGTGGCATGAAGGCGGCCAGCGCGGCGGGCAGGGACGAAGGGCGGGGCAGCGATGGCGATCCGCCAGCGCGGCCGCGCAGCAGTTGCGCGGCCTTTGCCAGGTGTCCGCGGGCAGAACGAAGGGCTTGAACCATGGCGGCCTCGGTAGCGACGATGGCTGCATTGGGCCAGCCGGCGATGACGGAGCCGTGACGGAAACATGAATGTCATATGACTGTGGCGTGCCGGCAAAAAGAAGCCGCCGGCGCCCGGCGCGGCGGGGGGCTCAGGCGGCCGGCGCCACCGCCGACAGTTGCGCGAGCGCGCCCAGCGCGGCCTGCGTGACGCGCGGATCGCGCAGCAGGCTGACGTGGCCGATGCCGGCGAGCGGGACATGGTGGGCGCCCTCCAGCCAGGAAGAACCGGCCGGGCCGGCAATGGAGTCGTGCCAGCTGAAGATCGATACCAGCGCGGCGCGCTGGCGCGGCGTTTCGCGCATCGCCAGCGCGCGCAGCCACGCGCTGCCGCAGCGCATCTGGCGGGCATTGAAGCCGCTGCCGTAGCGTGCCAGCGCGCAGCCGTGGTGCGGCGTGCCGAGCGTGACGATGCCGCGGCACGGCGGTGGCGCACCGCGGCCCGCCATGGCGGCACGCGCGGCCAGCCCGCCCATGCTGTGGCACAGCAGCAGCGGGGCCTGGCCGGTGGTGGCGGCAATGCGCGCGATGGCTGCGCGGACTTCGAGCGCGTAGTGCTCGATATCGCCGAACACCGGTTCCAGGTCGATGGCCTCGCAGTGATAGCCGGCCGCCGCGAGCGCCGGCTGCATGTCGAGCCACACCGCGTGGTTGCAGCCGTAGCCGTGCACCAGCAGCAGCGGCGGCCGTGCGCCGGGGGCGCGGGCCGGCACGAAGCGCCGGTGCGAACAGAAAGGCTGGAGCCAGTTGAACATGCGGAACACGGCGAGGCATTCGCGCGCGTGGCAGGCCAGCGCCCGCGCCGGCGTCAGGCGCGCGCAGCGTGTCGCCAGCAGGGCGGGCGGCAGCGGGGGGCGCATTGCGGCGGGCACGCCCAGGCCGCGCAGGGAGATGGCGAAGGCGGCGGCGACCGACAGGCCAAGGACGAGGAGGGCGAGAACCAGACCGCCCAGCAGGCCCGCGGCGAGCGTCCAGCCGAACCAGTCGTGCAGGGCGGCGGCACAACCCAGCGCTGCGGCGGCCTGCAATGCCACCGCGATGCGGCGCAAGGCGGCGGCCGACAGCGTCATGGCTTGGGCGGGCGCAGGTCGGTCAGGCGCGTCCCCGCCAGGCGGTCGTGCAGGAACTGGCGCCGCGGGTCGAGCCACGCCAGCAGGATCCAGATCAGCAGGCCAACGGCCAGGGCGCCGACGAAGGGGCCCTTGACCAGTCCGAGCGCGTGGCCCACCGCCGCCGAGGGCGGCAGCCACAGCCAGGCCAGCAGGTAGCGCAAGGCGGCCCGCGGCCAGCGCGGCGGCACGCCGGCGGCGGTCTCCACGCGCATGCGCCAGGTCTGCATGGCCAGCGTCTGGCCGTTGCGCTGCCAGAACCAGGCGAAGTAGCAGCCCAGCACCAGGAAGCTCCAGGCTTGCATGGCAAAGGTGCCGTCCAGGCCCAGGCGCTGCAGCGCGGGGCGCCCCAGCAGGTAGAGCGCGGTCGATGCGCTCAGCACGCCGAACAGGAGCACGCCTTCATAAAGCATGCAGGCGACGCGGCGGCGCAGCGAGGGTGCTTGCGCCGGACGCGGGGCGCTGGCCGGGGCGGGGGAGGTCTTGGCGGTGGGTTTGGACGTGGTCGCGGCGGGCATGGCGGAATTGGGGGAGGGCGATGCCGCGCCTGGGGTCATGCGCGGCGGCTGACGCTGTCGCGGCGCGGTCGGACGGGCGGGCGCGAAAGGGGATTATGCCAAAGCCGGGACTGGCCCGGGGCGCCGGGAAGGGCGCCCGGCGTGCAGGGTTCAGCGGCGTACCGGCTCGTCCGGGCTGGCCGGGCCGATGGCGCTGCTGGTCACGGCCTCGGTGTTGGCCTCGCGCGGGGTATCCGTCGCGGCGACCGCACTGGCCGGGGTTGCCGGCGCGGCCGGTGCGTGCTGTCCGGCCTGCGCATCGGATGCATGCGCAATGGCTGCCGATGCCGGATGATGCGCGACGGTTGCGCGGTTACCGGCGGGTGCCTTCTTTTCCAGATGCAGCTGGCGGGTGGTTTCGGCGGGCAGGCGCTTGCCGGACGGCAGCGCGCTGACCGCACCCGGGCGGCGCGGCACTTTTTCGGCGGCGGCCAGGTTCTTCTTCTGTTCTTCCGGTAACTGCTGGTATTTGTCCCAGGCTTCGGCCTTCTTCTGCGGGGGCAGTGATCGCGTGATCTGGTAGTTTTCGCGCGCCAGCCGGCGCTGCTGCGGCGTCATCTTGACCCATTCTGTCATGCGGGTCTGCAGGCGCGCCTGCTCGGCCGGCGAAAGCTTCTGGTATCGCTCGGCGATCTGCAGCCATTTGCGGCGATTCAGCTCGGGGAATGTGTTCCATTCCCCTTCCAGCGGAGCCAGGATGCGCTGCTGCACGACGGAGAGCTCGGACCAGGCCGGGCGGGCGTTGGCGATGCTGGCGCCGGCGGCGGACGATGCGGCGCCGGTCGGGCGGCCGCCCTGCGCCTGGCATGCAGAGGGATTGAGCAGCCAGGCGCCAGCAAAGGCGGCGCCGGCCAGCAGCAAGCCTGCCAGCCGCCGGCGCGATGCGGCGGGATGGAAGAGGGCACTGGCCATCGCTACTGACCGCGCTTGAGGAACACGTGGAAGCCCTGGTCGGCGTAGGCCGACGGCGGGAGATCGTCGAGCAGCATGGCGGCATCCACGTCGGCGAGTTCGTCGACGCGCTTTTGCTGCTGCCAGTGGTAGATGCCGATCAGGCCGGCGCCCAGCGCCACCAGCGTCCAGACCAGGCCGAGGCGGCGCAGCCAGGCGCCCGCGCGATGCAGCGGAGAATCGTCTTCGTCGAAGTCGATCGTGTGTACGCCCGCCGCGGCCAGTTGCGGCATGGCGACGGCAGCCTGCGCCTTCTTGCGCGACAGCGCGATCCGCCGCGCGGCCGCGAGCCGCTCGGTCACATCTGCCGGCAACGCATTCGCCGAGGCATCCAGTGCCGTGCGGATCTCGTGTGCCAGGCGGCGTTCGTTGATTTCTTTTTCGTTTCTGGTGCTCATAGTCGGACCCCCCGCGCTCGCAATGCCTGCGCCAGTGTGTGCGTGGCACGGGAACAGTGAGTCTTGACGCTACCTTCGGAGCATCCCATGACAGCAGCCGTTTCCGCGACGTCCATATCCTCCCAGTAACGCATCAGGAAAGCTTCGCGTTGACGTGTCGGCAGACGCTGGATCTCCTGTTCGATGATGTGCATGGTCTGGGCGCGCTCTACCTTGTCGGCGCTGCTCTCCGCTGATTCGGAGCCGATTTCGGCCTCGAAAGTGTCGAGCAGGTCATTATCTTCGCCTTCCCTGTCATCGCGCAGGTTGGAAAACAGCGTGACCCAGGTATTGCGCACCTTCTGGCGTCGGAACCAGTCGTGGATGGTGTTCTGAAGTATGCGCTGGAACAGCGGTGGCAGCTCGCCGGCGCTCTTGTCGCCGTATTTTTCGGCGAGCTTGATCATGGCGTCCTGGACGATGTCCAGGGCGGCCTCGTCGTCGCGCACTGCAAACACGGCCTGTTTGAAGGCGCGCCGTTCGACGCTGGCGAGAAAGTCGGAGAGTTCCTGATCGGTTGCCATGCAGGCGGGTACTGACGGTGAGGCCGTGGCCGGTGGATGTGCAGGTTACGGCTTTCTGCACTTCCAAAATGGGGGGAATGCTAGCAAATAACCCTGTGGGTGACCATCCTTGTTCTCTCTTGTGGTCATTCAGGACCCTCCCATGTAGTCCCGCGGTCTCCGCGCGGCCAGATCGCGGCTCCGGATGGCAGCCGGCAGCGGGGGCTTCCCTGGCAATCAGAAAGCCATGGACCATCCTGATGCAATGCAGTATCATCGTTGGTTCACGACATCAGTGGTTGTCTCATCCGGCCGCTTATGAGGCGGTCTTCCATGCAGACGCGCACCGCTTGAACCCGTGCCACAAGCCCGGCAGAGAGCATCCGAACAATTTTTTGCCGAAAATTGCAAAGGACTGAAATGAACATGCCCAGCGCGGAATTCTCCCACGCAGACAGCAATTCATCTGCCGCACCCGAAATGATCGGGGCGGAAATTCTCGTTCACGCACTTGCCGAAGAAGGCGTCGAGTACGTCTGGGGCTACCCCGGCGGCGCAGTGCTGTATATCTACGACGAGTTCTACAAGCAAAAGAAGATCGAGCACATCCTGGTGCGCCACGAGCAGGCCGCGGTCCATGCCGCAGACGGCTATGCACGTGCGACCGGCAAGGTGGGCTGTGCCCTGGTGACCTCGGGTCCCGGCGTCACCAATGCGGTGACGGGCATCGCCACTGCCTACCTGGATTCGATCCCGATGGTGATCATCACCGGCAACGTGCCGACGCACGCCATCGGACAGGACGCTTTCCAGGAGTGCGACACGGTCGGCATCACCCGCCCCATCGTCAAGCACAACTTCCTGGTCAAGGACGTCCGCGATCTCGCTTCGACCATCAAGAAGGCGTTCTATATCGCCGCGACCGGCCGTCCGGGCCCGGTGGTGGTGGATATTCCCAAGGACGTCTCGCGCAACGCCTGCAAGTACGAGTACCCCAAGTCGATCGACATGCGCTCGTACAACCCGGTGAACAAGGGCCACTCGGGCCAGATCCGCAAGGCGCTCGCGCTGTTGCAGAACGCCGAGCGTCCGTTCATCTACGCGGGCGGCGGGGTGGTGCTGGCCAACGCCAGCGACGAGTTGCGCCAACTGGCGGCGCTGACCGGCCATCCGGTCACCAACACGCTGATGGGCCTGGGCTCGTTCCCCGGCACCAGCAAGCAGTTCGTCGGCATGCTCGGCATGCACGGCACGTATGAAGCCAACATGGCCATGCAGAACTGCGACGTGCTGATCGCCATTGGCGCGCGCTTCGACGACCGCGTGATCGGCAACCCGGGGCACTTCACCTCGCAGCCGCGCAAGATCATCCATATCGACATCGACCCGTCTTCCATCTCGAAGCGGGTCAAGGTGGATATTCCCATCGTGGGCAACGTCAAGGACGTGCTGCAGGAGCTCATCTCCCAGCTGCAGGCCAGCGACGTCAAGCCCAAGCGCGAGGCCCTGGCCCGCTGGTGGGAGCAGATCGAGCAGTGGCGTTCGGTGGACTGCCTCAAGTACGACCGCAATTCCGAGATCATCAAGCCGCAGTATGTGGTCGAGAAGATCTGGGAGCTGACCAAGGGCGACGCGTATATCTGCTCGGACGTCGGCCAGCACCAGATGTGGGCCGCGCAGTTCTACAAGTTCGACGAGCCGCGCCGCTGGATCAACTCCGGCGGCCTGGGCACGATGGGCGTGGGCCTGCCGTACGCGATGGGCATCAAGAAAGCCTTCCCCGAGAAGGAAGTGGTGACCATCACCGGTGAAGGCTCGATCCAGATGTGCATCCAGGAACTGTCGACCTGCCTGCAGTACGACACCCCGGTCAAGATCTGCGCGCTCAACAACCGCTATCTCGGCATGGTGCGCCAGTGGCAGGAAATCGAGTATGACAACCGCTACTCGCATTCCTACATGGATGCGCTGCCCGACTTCGTCAAGCTGGCCGAGGCCTATGGCCATATCGGCATGCGCGTCGAGAAGACGTCCGATGTCGAGCCCGCCCTGCGCGAAGCCTTCCGCCTGAAAGACCGTACCGTGTTCCTCGACTTCCAGACCGACCCGACTGAAAACGTGTGGCCGATGGTGCAGGCCGGCAAGGGTATTTCAGAAATGCTGCTCGGCGCGGAGGACCTGTAATGCGACATATCATTTCGGTCCTGCTGGAAAACGAACCGGGCGCGCTGTCGCGCGTGGTGGGTCTGTTCTCGGCGCGTGGCTACAACATCGAGACGCTGACGGTGGCACCCACCGAAGACGCCTCGCTGTCGCGCATGACCATCGTCACCAGCGGCTCGGATGACGTGATCGAGCAGATCACCAAGCATCTGAACCGCCTGGTGGAAGTGGTCAAGGTGGTGGACCTGACCGAGGGCGCGCATATCGAGCGCGAGCTGATGCTCGTCAAGGTGCGCGCGGTCGGCAAGGAGCGCGAGGAAATGAAGCGTACCGCCGACATCTTCCGCGGCCGCATCATCGACGTCACCGAGAAGACCTATACCATCGAGCTGACCGGCAACGGCGTCAAGCTCGATGCCTTCCTGGACGCCATCGACCGTGCCGCCATCCTGGAGACCGTCCGTACCGGCGGCTCGGGCATCGGCCGCGGCGAGCGCATCCTGAAGGTCTGAACCAGATTGCAGTATCCATGGGCGGCGCCGGCACATGCAGCGTGGCAGCCGCTACCCCGACACACGAAAACGAAAGCTTGAAGGAACCATCATGAAAGTGTTTTACGACAAGGACGCCGACCTCTCCCTGATCAAGGGCAAGAACGTCACCATCATCGGCTACGGCTCGCAAGGCCATGCCCACGCGCAGAACCTGAACGACTCCGGCGTCAAGGTGACGGTCGGCCTGCGCAAGAGCGGCGCATCGTGGAACAAGGCGGTCAACGCCGGCCTGCAAGTGAAGGAAGTGGCCGAAGCCGTCAAGACCGCCGACGTGGTCATGATCCTGCTGCCGGACGAGCAGATCGCCGACGTGTACAAGAACGAAGTGCACGACAACATCAAGCAAGGCGCCGCGCTGGCCTTCGCCCACGGCTTCAACGTGCACTACGGTGCCGTGATCCCGCGCGCCGACCTCGACGTGATCATGATCGCGCCGAAGGCGCCGGGCCACACCGTGCGCTCGACCTACGCGCAGGGCGGCGGCGTGCCCCACCTGATCGCCGTGCACCAGGACAAGTCCGGCGCTGCCCGTGACATCGCCCTGTCGTACGCTACCGCCAACGGCGGCGGCCGCGCCGGCATCATCGAGACCAACTTCCGCGAAGAAACCGAAACCGACCTGTTCGGCGAGCAAGCCGTGCTGTGCGGCGGCACCGTCGAGCTGATCAAGGCTGGCTTCGAGACGCTGGTGGAAGCCGGCTACGCGCCGGAAATGGCCTACTTCGAGTGCCTGCACGAACTGAAGCTGATCGTCGACCTGATCTATGAAGGCGGCATCGCCAACATGAACTACTCGATCTCCAACAACGCCGAATACGGCGAATACGTCACTGGCCCGCGCGTCGTGACCGAGGAGACCAAGAAGGCCATGAAGCAGTGCCTGACCGACATCCAGACCGGCGAGTACGCCAAGAGCTTCCTGCTCGAGAACAAGGCCGGCGCCCCGACCCTGATCTCGCGCCGCCGCCTGACGGCCGAGCACCAGATCGAAGAAGTGGGTGCCAAGCTGCGCGCCATGATGCCCTGGATCGCCAAGAACAAGCTGGTCGACCAGTCGAAGAACTAAGTCGGAATCCAGTCTGGGCCCGCCGTTCCGCGCGGCGGGCCGCGGCCGTCCAGTCTTCCGCGCGTTCGAATCCCTGTTCCGAGGGAGCTTTCGCGCGGGGGCTGGACGGCTTTTTGTTATCCTTGTCAGACTTTCTTCTTCTACCAAGCATTGCATGAACTATCCTCATCCGCTGATCGCCCGTGAAGGCTGGCCATTCCTGGCCGGCGCCTTTGTCATCTCGCTGCTGGTGCAGGTCAGCGCCGGCTTCTGGTGGGCCTTGCCGCTGTGGATCATTACGCTGTTCGTGCTGCAGTTCTTCCGCGATCCGCCGCGGCCGATCCCGGCCCAGCCGAACGCCGTGCTGGCCCCCGCCGACGGCCGCATCGTGGTTGTCGAGAAGACCCAGGATCCCTACGCCGGGCGCGAGGCGCTGAAGATCAGCGTGTTCATGAATGTGTTCAACGTGCATTCGAACCGTGTGTCGGTGGACGGCCAGGTAGAGAAGGTCGAGTACTTTGCCGGCAAGTTCGTCAATGCCGATCTCGACAAGGCTTCGCTGGAAAACGAGCGCAATGCGGTGGTGATCCGCCGCGCGGGCGACGGCAAGGTGGTGACGCTGGTACAGGTGGCCGGCCTGGTGGCGCGCCGCATCCTCTGCTATACCCGGGTTGGAGAAACGCTGTCGCGCGGCCAGCGCTATGGCTTTATCCGCTTCGGCTCGCGCGTGGACGTGTACCTGCCCGTGGATGCGCGCCCGCGCGTGACCATCGGCGAGAAGGTGTCGGCCTCTTCGACCGTCCTGGCCGAGCTGGACTGATCGGGCCTCGGCCGCAACAGACCGGAGCCACTGGAGAACAGGCATGGGTGCATTCAACCGGCGCAACAAGCGCGCCAGCAACGGCAACGTGACGCATCTGCGTCCGTTCCGCCACAACCAGCTGCGCGGAAACGAACAGGACGGCTACGACGACGCCGCCGGCGAAGACCACGACATCGAGTACGTGCGCCCGCGCCGGCGCGGCATCTACCTGTTGCCGAACGCGTTTACCACCGCGGCGCTGTTCGCCGGCTTCTTTGCCATCGTGCAGGCCATGAACATGCGCTTCGACACGGCGGCCATCGCCATCTTCGCCGCCATGGTGCTCGACGGCATGGATGGCCGCGTGGCGCGCATCACCAATACGCAGAGCGCATTCGGCGAGCAGTACGATTCGCTGTCCGACATGACCTCCTTCGGCGTGGCGCCGGCGCTGGTGATGTACGAGTGGATCCTGCACGACCTGGGCAAATGGGGCTGGATCGCGGCCTTCGTCTACTGCACCTGCGCGGCGCTGCGCCTGGCGCGCTTCAATGCGAATATCGGCGTGGTCGACAAACGCTTCTTCCAGGGGCTGCCCAGCCCGGCGGCGGCGGCGCTGGTGGCCGGCTTCGTGTGGCTGGTGATCGACAACAAGCTGCCCGTCAAGGAGCTGTGGATGCCGTGGGTGGCGTTCGGCATCACGCTGTACGCCGGCCTGTCGATGGTGTCGAACGCGCCGTTCTACAGCGGCAAGGCCCTCGATGTCCGCTACCGCGTGCCGTTCGGCATGATGGTGCTGGTGCTGGTGTTGTTCGTGGTGGTCTCGACCGATCCGCCGGTGGCGCTGTTCGGGCTGTTCGTGGCGTATGCCATTTCGGGTTATGTGCTGTGGGGCTGGCGTGGGCTGCACGGCCACCCGGCCGGCGAGCGCAAGCTGCGCGACGGCGGGAACGAACGTTCCTGACCCGGTTGGTCGAAAGGGCGCTGCGGCGCCTTTTCTTTTTCTTACTCTTCTGTTCTCGCGCTTTTTCCGCCACTCTTTTATCTTGGCTCTCTGACCCCCGGGGTTGCTGTTCTCGTTCTCCGGTTGCTGTTCCCTCGTTGTTCTCTTTTCACGATCACAGGAGGTTCTCATGGGCATGCTCGACTTCATCAAGGAAGCAGGGGAGAAACTGTTCGGCGGCGCAGCAGCCAAGGCGGCAACGCCGGATGCCGCGCCGGCGGCCGACGCCGACGCGGCCAACCGCGCCGCCGGCGATGCCATCGAGGCCTACATCAAGCAGATGGGCCTGGACGCCACCGGACTGATGGTGCAGGTCGATGGCTCGCAGGGGCTGGTGACGGTGTTCGGCGTGGCGCCGGACCAGGCCACGCGAGAGAAGATCATCCTGTGCTGCGGCAATGTGCAGGGCGTGGACAAGGTCGACGACAAGATGTCGGTCAATGTCGAGGCGGCCGAGTCGCAATGGCACACCGTGGTCAAGGGCGACACGCTGTGGGCCATCGCACAGGCGGCCTACGGCAACGGCGCACAGTACAACGCCATCTTCGAGGCCAACCGCCCGATGCTGTCGCATCCGGACAAGATCTATCCGGGCCAGAAGCTGCGCATCCCGCCCAAGGCCTGAGCCGGGTCGCCGGGGCAGGGCGCTTTCCTGCCCCGGCAGGCGACGCGTGATCGCGTCGATCGGGATTGTTGCTACCGTATTGCGCGCGCCCGGCTTCTCGGCTATAGTCGCTCACATGATTTCGCGCCAAGCCCTACTCGCCCGCACCATTCTAGGTGGCCTACTAGGCCATCAGGTCGGGACGCGTTCGCGCTGAGGGAAGCCAACACCCTCGCGCAAAGTCACACAGGATTCACAAACGCCCCGGCCTGCATCACTGCACGCCGGGGCGTTTTGCATTCAGCGCCAGCGTGCCGGGAGCGCGAGCCAGGTCCGCAAGACGCAAAGCACAACAGATAAAGCCCAGGAGCCCCACCCATGTCCGACAAACTCATTATTTTCGACACCACCTTGCGCGATGGCGAGCAGTCGCCCGGCGCCTCCATGACCCGCGATGAAAAGATCCGCATCGCGCGGCAGCTGGAGCGCCTGAAGGTCGACGTGATCGAAGCCGGCTTCGCGGCAAGCTCCAACGGCGATTTCGAGGCCATCCGCTCGATCGCGCAGGTGGTCAAGGATTCCACCATCTGCTCGCTGGCGCGCGCCAATGACAAGGACATCGCGCGTGCCGCCGAAGCGCTCAAGCCCGCCAACTCCTTCCGTATCCATACCTTCATCGCCACCTCGGCGCTGCATATGGAAAAGAAGCTGCGCATGACGCCCGACCAGGTCTATGAGCAGGCCCGCCTCGCCGTGCGCTTCGCGCGCCAGTTCACCGACGACATCGAGTTCTCGCCCGAAGACGGCAGCCGCTCGGACATGGATTTCCTGTGCCGCGTGCTCGAAGGCGTGATTGCCGAAGGCGCGACCACCATCAACCTGCCCGACACGGTGGGCTATGCGGTGCCGGAAGGCTACGCCGCGCTGATCCGCTCGGTGCGCGAGCGCATTCCCAATTCCGACAAGGCCGTGTGGTCCGTGCATTGCCACAATGACCTCGGCATGGCGGTGGCCAATTCGCTGGCGGCGGTCAAGCTCGGCGGCGCGCGCCAGGTCGAGTGCACCATCAACGGCCTCGGCGAGCGTGCCGGCAACACCAGCCTGGAAGAGGTGGTGATGGCGGTCAAGACCCGCCGCGACTACTTCGACTTGGATGTCGGCGTCGATACCACCCAGATCGTGCCGGCCTCCAAGCTGGTATCGCAGATCACCGGCTTCGTGGTGCAGCCGAACAAGGCCGTGGTCGGCGCCAACGCCTTCGCCCATGCCTCCGGCATCCACCAGGACGGCGTGCTCAAGGCGCGCGACACCTACGAAATCATGCGGGCCGAAGACGTGGGCTGGACCGCCAACAAGATCGTGCTGGGCAAGCTGTCCGGTCGCAACGCGTTCAAGCAGCGCCTGCACGAACTTGGCATCGAGCTCGAAAGCGAGAGCGAGGTCAACGCCGCTTTCACGCGCTTCAAGGAGCTGGCGGACCAGAAGGCCGAGATCTTCGATGAAGACATCATGGCCATCGTTTCCGACGAGGCACACGACGTCAACGACCACTTCCGCTTCATCTCGCTGTCGCAGCATTCGGAAACCGGCGAGCGCCCGCATGCGCGCGTGGTCTTCAATATGGATGGCCAGGAGGTGGTCGGCGAAGCCGAGGGCAACGGCCCGGTCGATGCCACGCTGCATGCCATCGAGAGCAAGGTCAACAGCGGGGCGGAGCAGGTGCTGTATTCGGTCAACGCCATCACCACCGGCACGCAGGCCCAGGGCGAAGTCACGGTGCGGCTGTCCAAGGCCGGGCGCATCGTCAACGGCGTGGGCACCGACCCCGACATCGTGGCTGCTTCGGCCAAGGCCTACCTGGCCGCGCTGAACAAGCTGCACGACAAGGCCGTGCAGAAGATCAACCCGCAGATCTGATCCCGATCGGAGCGGAAGCCCCGCGGCCTACCCGGCCGCCGGGCTTGGACTGGCCCGCCGCGTTCCCACGAGGACGCCGGCGGGCGTTTTGCGTTCTCCCCGCGTGCAAGGCGCGGGGTTGCGACGGACCCGTGCGCCGCCTCAGCGGCGACGGCCGGGTCCGTCGGCCAGCGGGTCGGGTGTGATCTGCGTCTGGCGCAGTACACCGCCGTCGTCAAAATAGAAATTGAACATCGACGGCCAGTTGTCTTCGTGGCGGAAGCGATAGGACCACACTTCGCGCTTCATCAGCGGGAAGTATTGCGTGGGTTCGCGCGGCTTGCCGAAATGCTGCTCCACGTCGAGCTTGGTCCAGACGTCGACCTTGGCCTTGTAGAGTTCGCTGGTCTGCAGCATCTGCCGGAACGAGGTCAGGCGTGCGTTGCTGTCGAAGTCCGCCGCGTACGACTGGCGCCCGAACGGTTGCCTGGAATAGATCCAGCGTTCGGTGCCGTCCGCGAGGCGGTAGGTATCGGTCGGCAGGCCAAACATTGCGCGCACGTCGGCTTGCGGCGCACCCACCAGTTTCTGTCCCGCCTGCACCGGTTGCAGCGTGGCGCAGGCGGATAGCAGGATGGCCGCCGCAGCGAGCGCGATGCAGCAGGCGGCGCGGTGCAAGGCTGTGTTCATGGCGGTCTTCCCCGGGATTGCGTGGTTGCGCTGCTGCGTTGCTGCGTTGCTGCGCTGATAAGGATTAAGAGTGTATCCGCGCCGGAAAGTTGTGTGCGGTTCACGTGACACACGCACCTCCCGGCCCCAATCTGCGCGATAGTGTCTTCTTCTCGGCCTAATATCGCCCTGGTATGACACTGTGGCGGGGTTTGCCTCGGCCGGAGCCGTGGCTTACCATGCATCGCTTTTGGCGGGAGATCTCTCGATGTTGGTTAAACGATGGCTGGCCGGCTGCCTGCTGGCGCTGGTCGCCGCGGGCGCGGGCGCCCAGGAGCCGATCCGGCTGGGCATGATCGAGGGGCTGTCCGGGCCTTTTGCCAATGCAGGCGACGCGGTGGTGCGCAACCTGCGGATCGCCATCGACCGCGTCAACGCACGCGGCGGCGTCAAGACCGCCCAGGGCGCGCGCCCGTTCGAGCTGGTCACCTTCGACAGCAAGGGCAATGTCGACGAGAGCCTGATCCAGTTCCGCGGCCTGGTGGATCGCCGCATTCCCTTCGTCCTGCAGGGCAACAGTTCGTCGGTGGCAGGCGCGCTGGTCGGCGCGGTCAACCGGCACAACGCGCGTCAGACGGATGCGCGCGTGCTGTTTCTGAACTATTCGGCGGTCGACCCAGCGCTCACCAACGAAGGCTGCAGTTTCTGGCACTTCCGCTTCGACGCCAGCGCTGACATGCGCATGCAGGCCCTGACCGAAGTCATCCGCGCCGACACGAGTGTGCGCCGCGTCTACCTGATCGACCAGGACTACAGTTTCGGGCACCAGGTGTCGCGTTCCGCGCGCGAGATGCTCGCCTCCAAGCGCCCGGAACTGCGCATCGTGGGCGACGAGTTCCATCCGATCGGCAAGATCAAGGATTTCGCCCCGTATATCGCCAAGATCAAGGCCAGCGGGGCGGATGCCGTGGTCACCGGCAACTGGGGCAACGACCTGACGCTGATGGTCAAGGCGGCGCGCGAAGGGGGCCTGAGCGCCAAGTTCTACACCTTCTACGGCAATGGCCTGGGCGCGCCCGCGGCAATGGGCGACGCCGGGGTAGGGCGGGTGCTGGCGGTGGCGGAATGGCACCCGAATGTCGGCGGAGCCGCCTCGGACGCCTTCTACCAGGCCTTCCGCTCGCGCTATCCGGAGCCACGGGACGACTACGTGCACCTGCGCATGCAGATGATGGTGGAAATGCTGGCCCGCGCGATCGAGCAGGCCGGTTCGACCGATGCCGTCAAGGTGGCGCGCGCGCTGGAGGGCATGCGCTATGTCAACGACTTCCACGACGCCACCATCCGCGCCGACGACCACCAGGTCCTGCAGCCGCTCTATGTGTCCGTGATGGAGAAGCAGGGAGGGGATGTGCGCTTCGACAACGAGGGCTCGGGCTACGGCTTCCGCACGGTGCGCAAGCTCAAGGCCGCGCAGACCACGTTGCCCACGACTTGCCGGATGGAGCGGTTCTGAGGGATTTCCTGGCAAGCGCCGCCGGATTTCCGTTATAATCGCCGGCTGTCACAGCCAACCGGTCGCGGATGGATCACCCAACGGGGTGCCGATGCTCCGGCCTGGCCAGGACAAAATTGCCTGAAAGACGCAAAGGGCACGACGCAGGCGGCGTATTCCGCGCTGTAGCGTTCGCAAGTGAAAAGGAAATCATCATGGCAGTAGCCGAAACCAGCAGCAAGACCGACATCATCAAGCAGTTCGCACGTGCAACCAACGACACCGGCAGCCCCGAAGTCCAGGTCGCCCTGCTGACCAACCGCATCAACGAACTGACCCCCCACTTCAAGGCCAACATGAAGGATCACCACAGCCGCCGCGGCCTGCTGCGCATGGTGAGCCGTCGTCGTCGCCTGCTGGACTACCTCAAGGCCAACGATGCCGACCGTTATCGTTCGCTGATCGAGAAGCTGGGCCTGCGTAAGTAAGCACCCAGGATCGTCCGGATGGCAGCACGAATGGATGCAATGCACGCCTTCGCGTGAAGCCATGAATGCCTGCGTCAGCCCCGCTGATGCAGGCATTTTGTTTTTGCGGGCCGATGTCCGCAACGCTGCAAGTGATGTTCGTTTCACCCGGCATCGCCAGGCGGCCATGCCTGGCGCCCGTTGCGCCAAGACGTGCAACGGAGTAAGTTACTTCGTTCTTTAGCTTTTTTTCATACCGGAGTCGGGCAAGGAAGCGGGGCTTTGTGTCATTCCAGCGTGGTATCCGGCGGGTACCCCGCTGGAATGGCATAGCACTTCCCTGTGACCGCGACCGACGCGCATCCGGCGGTTCGCCCGCGGCTGCTAACGCGGGCATTGCACAATGCGTGCAAGCACGAACAAAGGAACGCTCATGACCATGTTCAACAAGATCGTCAAGGAATTCCAGTGGGGTCAGCACACGGTGCGCCTGGAAACCGGTGAAATCGCCCGCCAGGCTGGCGGCGCCGTGATCGTCGACGTGGAAGACACCGTGGTGCTCGCCACCGTGGTGGCGGCCAAGTCGCCCAAGGCCGGCCAGGACTTCTTCCCGCTGACCGTCGACTACATCGAGAAGACCTACGCCGCCGGCAAGATCCCCGGCGGTTTCTTCAAGCGTGAAGGCCGTCCGTCGGAAAACGAAACGCTGACCTCGCGCCTGATCGACCGTCCGCTGCGCCCGCTGTTCCCGGAAGGTTTCTACAACGACGTGCAGGTGGTGATCCACGTGCTGTCGCTGAACCCGGAAGTGCCGGCCGACATCCCCGCGCTGATCGGCGCCTCGGCCGCGCTGGCCGTGTCGGGCATCCCCTTCAGCGGCCCCGTGGGCGCCGCCCGCGTCGGCTACAAGGATGGGCAGTACCTGCTCAACCCGACCCGCTCGCAGATCGCCGCCTCGCAGCTCGACCTGATCGTGGCCGGTACCGAGCGCGCCGTGCTGATGGTGGAATCGGAAGCCCACCAGTTGTCGGAAGAAGTGATGCTGGGCGCCGTGGTCTATGGCCACGAGCAGATGCAGACCGCCATCAACGCCATCCATGACCTGGTGCGCGACGGCGGCAAGCCCGAGTGGGACTGGGCACCGGCGCCGAAGAACGAAGCGCTGATCGCCAAGGTCGGCGAGATCGCGCAGTCGCTGCTGCAGGACGCCTACCAGCTGCGCCAGAAGTCGGCGCGCAGCCAGAAGCTCAAGGAAGTCTACGCCGCCGTGACGGCCAAGCTGGCCGAAGCCGGCGTGGAAGCCGACAAGGTCGAAGTGGGCAACGTGCTGTTCGACATCGAAGCCAAGATCGTGCGCAGCCAGGTGCTGTCGGGCGAGCCGCGCATCGACGGCCGCGACACCCGCACGGTACGCCCGATCGAGATCCGTTCGTCGGTGCTGCCGCGCGCGCACGGCTCGGCCATCTTCACCCGCGGCGAGACGCAGGCGCTGGTGGTGGCCACGCTGGGCACCAAGGGCGACGAGCAGATCATCGACGCACTGGCCGGCGAATACCGCGACCGCTTCATGCTCCACTACAACATGCCTCCGTTCGCCACCGGCGAAACCGGCCGCGTGGGCAGCCCGAAGCGTCGTGAAATCGGCCACGGCCGCCTGGCCAAGCGCGCGCTGATCCCGGTGCTGCCGAAGGACGACGAATTCGCCTACACCATCCGCCTGGTCTCCGAAATCACCGAATCCAACGGCTCGTCGTCGATGGCATCGGTGTGCGGCGGCTGCCTGGCACTGATGGACGCCGGCGTTCCGGTCAAGGCGCACGTGGCCGGCGTGGCCATGGGCCTGATCCTGGAAGGCAACAAGTTCGCCGTGCTGACCGACATCCTGGGCGACGAGGACCACCTCGGCGACATGGACTTCAAGGTGGCGGGCACCGACGCCGGCATCACCGCGCTGCAGATGGACATCAAGGTCCAGGGCATCACCAAGGAAATCATGCAGGTCGCGCTGGCGCAAGCCAAGGAAGGCCGCCTGCATATCCTGGGCAAGATGCAGGACGCCATGGGCCACGCGCGCACCGAGCTGTCGGAGCATGCACCGCGCATGATCACCATGAAGATCCATCCGGACAAGATCCGCGAAGTGATCGGCAAGGGCGGCTCGACCATCCAGGCGCTGACCAAGGAAACCGGCACCACCATCGACATCCAGGAAGACGGCACCATCACCATCGCCTCGACCTCGACCGAAGGCATGGCCGAAGCCAAGCGCCGCATCGAAGGCATCACCGCGGAAGCCGAAGTGGGCAAGATCTACGCCGGCACCGTGCTCAAGCTGCTGGACTTCGGCGCGATCGTCAACATCCTGCCGGGCAAGGACGGTCTGCTGCATATCTCCGAGATCGTCAACGAGCGCGTCAAGGACATCAAGGACTGGCTCAAGGAAGGCCAGCATGTTCGCGTCAAGCTGATCCAGGCTGACGAGAAGGGCCGCCTGCGCCTGTCCCTGAAGGCCGCGCTGGCCGAAGAGGGCGGCAGCATCAGCCCGATCGTCAACACCAGCGAGGCACCGGCCGCGCCGGCCGCACCGGCCGCACCGTCGGCGGACCAGCAGCAGTAAGCGGTCCGGGCAGTACCCGTAGCAGAAAAAACGGCTGGCGATGTCCAGCCGTTTTTTTGTTTACACTGCCGCCAGTCTCGCCTGCTGCAACGGCCAGCCCCGGCCTTCGCGGCGGACCCCAAACATCGATCCCCAGCCATGCGCGCGAAGCCGCGGCATGCGCAACGCAAGGAGCAGCAATGCAAGCCATCGAAATCCGTGAGTACGGCGCCCCCGAAGTCCTGCAACTGACGCAGCGTCCCGATCCCGAGGCCAGGCCCGGCGAGATCCTGATCCGCGTGGCCGCCGCGGGCGTCAACCGCCCCGACGTGTTCCAGCGCACCGGCAACTATCCCGTGCCGCCCGGCGCGTCCGACCTGCCGGGACTGGAGGTGGCGGGCGTGGTGGCCGGCGGCGATCTCTCGCACCCCGACAACCGCTTCGGCCTGAAGCTGGGTGACCGCGTCTGCGCCCTGGTGCAGGGCGGCGGCTATGCCGAGCTGTGCGCCGCGCCGGTGGCGCAATGCCTGCCGGTGCCGGCAGGCCTGTCGGACATCGAGGCGGCGGCATTGCCCGAGACCTTCTTTACCGTGTGGAGCAATGTGTTCGACCGGGGCTATCTGGGGCGCGGCCCGCTGGGCAAGGACGAGACGCTGCTGATCCAGGGTGGCTCGAGCGGCATCGGTACCACCGCCATCCAGATCGCCAAGGCGCTTGGCCACAAGGTCTTCGTGACCGCCGGCAGCGCCGACAAGTGCCGCGCCTGCGAGGCGCTGGGCGCGGACCGCGCCATCAACTACAAGACCGAGGACTTCGTCGCCGAGGTCAAGGCGCTGACCGGCGGCCGCGGCGCCGACGTCATCCTCGACATGGTGGCCGGGCCTTACCTGGCGCGCGAGCTGTCGTGCGTGGCCGACGATGGCCGTATCGTCATCATCGCGCTGCTCGGCGGCGCCAAGGCCGAAATACCGCTGGGCGACATCCTGCGCCGCCGCATCACCGTGACCGGCTCGACGCTGCGTCCGCGTCCGGTGTCATTCAAAGGCGAGATCGCGCAGGCTTTGCACCAGCATGTCTGGCCCCTGCTGGCCGCGGGCAAGATCAAGCCGGTGATCCACCAGACCTTCCCGGCCGCGCAGGCCGCCGACGCGCATCGCCTGATGGAATCCAGCGAGCACATCGGCAAGATCGTCCTGACCTGGTAAGGAGGCGAGGCCCGCGGCCGCGCGGAGTGCTTCCCGGCGCGATTTGAGGTCGCTTCGGTGGCGTAGGGCCCTGGCCCACGCTACAATAGCGGGTTTTATCAAGAGAGGCGCTCCGTGAGACAAAAGCTCGTCATCGGCAACTGGAAGATGCACGGCAGCCTGGCCGCCAACGCGGCCCTGCTGGCAGGTATCAAGGCCGCGCCCGCAAGCGCCCGCCTGGCGGTGTGTGCGCCCTTCCCGTACCTGGCGCAGTGCCAGTCGCTGCTGGCCGGTTCGGCGGTGGCCTGGGGGGCGCAGGACGTCTCGGCCGAGACGCGCGGCGCGTTCACCGGCGAGGTGTCGGCTCCGATGCTCGCCGAGTTCGGCGCTTCCTACGCCCTGGTGGGGCATTCGGAGCGCCGCAGCTACCATGGCGAGGTCGATGCCGTGGTGGCCGCCAAGGCGTTGCGCGCGCTCGAAGCAGGCATCGTGCCGGTAGTGTGCGTGGGTGAGACCCTGGCGCAGCGCGAGGCCGGCCAGACCGAGGCGGTCGTCGGCCGCCAGCTCGATGCCGTGCTGGAGGCGCTTTCGACCGAGCAGCTCGGCCGCATCGTGCTGGCCTACGAACCGGTGTGGGCAATCGGCACGGGCAAGACCGCAAGCAGCGAGCAGGCCCAGGCCGTGCACGCTTTCCTGCGTGGCCGCGTGGCGGCGCGCGACGCCGGCGTGGCAGCCGGCATGGCCATGTTGTACGGCGGCAGCGTCAAGCCGGACAATGCGGCAGAACTGTTTTCCATGCCCGACATCGACGGGGGCCTGATCGGAGGGGCCTCGCTGAAGTCGGACGATTTCCTCGCGATCGGCAACGCCTGAATGCCGGCCGCTCACATGGTCTGATCAGGCAAGCGAATCGAACCAAATGGCAATTTTCAAAACTTTGTTGGTAGTGGCGCAGGTACTGTCCGCGCTTGGCGTGATCGGCCTGGTGCTGCTGCAGCATGGCAAGGGCGCCGATGTCGGCGCGGCGTTCGGGTCGGGCGCCTCTGGCAGCCTGTTCGGCGCCAGCGGCTCGGCCAACTTCCTGTCGCGCACCACGGCCGTGCTGGCGTCGCTGTTCTTCATCTGCACGCTGAGCTTGACGCTGATGGGCAACTATCGTCCCGCTGCTTCGCTGGGCGTGATGGGCGCAGCGCCGCAATCCGCGCCGGCTCCTGCCGCCGCTTCGGCTCCCGCTACGCCCGCAGTGGCGGCCTCGGGCGCAGCTGCGCCTGCGGTACCGAAATAATCAAGCAGCCTTGCGACTTATTCTTGAAGATTTTTGTAGTTGTGCATTGAACAAAACAAGATTTTTGGGTTAGAATGCAAGGCTTGAAACGATCCCCCAGCGACGGGGCTCCAGCCAGGATAAAGTTATCCCAGCCAGAGTTCCGAAGGGTGTAAAAACCCTGGCGCGAGGCAATATTGTTTCTCCCCCAGCCGACGTGGTGAAATTGGTAGACACGCTATCTTGAGGGGGTAGTGGCGAAAGCTGTGCGAGTTCGAGTCTCGCCGTCGGCACCAAACAACTTGATCGGGACATGGGTCCGGGGTTCATTCCGGATTCATGTCCCGGCCAGTCCGCAAGGCGGCGTCGTAATTTCTACGGAATGGCGCTTGGGGTGGGCAACAGGACGCCGCTATGCGCTGGTGCTGTTGACAACATTCCAGATAAGGCTGGCCGTACCTTGAATCTCGAAGCCTACTTCCCCGTCCTCATCTTCATCATCTTCGGTGTCGTGCTCGGCGTGGCACTGATGTCGATTGGCCGGATCCTCGGCCCCAACAAACCTGATCCCGCGAAGCTCTCTCCGTACGAGTGCGGCTTCGAAGCGTTCGAGGACGCGCGCATGAAGTTCGACGTGCGCTATTACCTCATCGCTATTCTTTTTATCCTGTTCGATCTCGAAACCGCCTTCCTGTTCCCGTGGGGTGTAGCCCTGCGCGACATCGGCTGGCCGGGTTTCTTCTCCATGGGCGTGTTTCTGCTGGAATTCATCGTGGGCTTCGTCTACATCTGGAAAAAAGGCGCGCTCGATTGGGAGTGATGTGAAATGGCAATCGAAGGCGTTCTCAATGAAGGCTTTGTCACGACTACCGCTGACAAGCTGATCAACTGGACCCGCACCGGGTCGCTGTGGCCGATGACGTTTGGCCTGGCCTGCTGTGCTGTGGAAATGATGCATGCCGGCGCGGCACGCTACGACCTGGACCGCTTCGGCGTGGTCTTCCGTCCGTCGCCGCGCCAGTCCGACGTGATGATCGTCGCCGGCACGCTGTGCAACAAGATGGCCCCCGCGCTGCGCAAGGTCTATGACCAGATGGCGGAGCCGCGCTGGGTGATCTCGATGGGGTCGTGCGCGAATGGCGGCGGCTACTATCACTACTCGTATTCTGTTGTGCGTGGCTGCGATCGCATCGTGCCGGTGGATATCTACGTGCCGGGTTGCCCGCCGACGGCCGAAGCGCTGATCTACGGCGTCATCCAGCTGCAGAACAAGATCCGTCGCACCAATACCATCGCGCGCAAGGGCTGACATGGCGAACCTCGATACCCTGAAGGCCGCGCTCGAAAAAACATTGGGCAAGCGTATCCAGAAACTGGTGGAAGCGGTAGGGGAGCTAACCCTTATCGTCAAGGCCGACGACTCCCTGGAAACCGCGCTGATGCTGCGCGACGATCCCTCGCTGCGTTTCGAGCAGCTGCTCGACGTGGCCGGCGTCGACTACTCCGCGTACGGCGACGGTGCCTGGGACGGCCCCCGTTTCGCCGCGGTGACGCACCTGCTGTCGATCACCCATAACTGGCGCCTGCGCGTGCGCGTGTTCGCGCCCGACGACGACGTGCCCGTGGTGCCGTCGCTGAACGACGTCTGGAACTCGGCCAACTGGTTCGAGCGCGAAGCGTTCGACTTCTACGGCATCGTATTCGAAGGCCATAACGACCTGCGCCGCCTGCTGACCGACTACGGCTTCGTCGGCCATCCGTTCCGCAAGGATTTCCCGGTCTCGGGTTACGTCGAAATGCGCTACGACCCCGAGCAGAAGCGGGTGATCTATCAACCCGTGACCATCGAGCCGCGTGAAATCACGCCGCGCGTGATCCGGGAAGAGAACTACGGCGGCTTGCAGCACTGAGAAGCGCAATGGCAGACCTCAAGAATTACACCCTGAACTTCGGCCCCCAGCACCCGGCAGCGCACGGCGTGCTGCGCCTCGTGCTCGAGCTCGACGGCGAAGTGATCCAGCGCGCCGATCCGCACATCGGCCTGCTGCATCGCGCCACCGAGAAGCTGGCGGAGCAGAAGACCTGGATCCAGAGCGTGCCGTACATGGACCGCCTCGACTACGTGTCGATGATGGTCAACGAGCATGCCTACGTGATGGCGATCGAGAAGCTGCTCGACGTCGACGTGCCCATCCGCGCGCAGTACATCCGCGTGATGTTCGACGAGATCACGCGCCTGCTGAACCACCTGATGTGGATCGGCGCGCATGCGCTCGACGTGGGCGCGATGGCCGTCTTCCTGTACGCCTTCCGCGAACGCGAAGACATGTTCGACATGTACGAGGCGGTGTCGGGCGCGCGCATGCACGCGGCCTACTACCGTCCGGGCGGCGTGTACCGCGACCTGCCGGACACGATGCCGCAATACAAGGCGTCGAAGATCCACAACGAGCGCGCCATCAAGGCCATGAACGAGGCGCGTTCGGGCTCCCTGCTCGACTTCATCGAGGACTTCACCAACCGCTTCCCGAAGTACGTCGACGAATACGAGACGCTGCTCACGGACAACCGGATCTGGAAGCAGCGCCTGGTCGGCATCGGCGTGGTGAGTCCCGAGCGTGCGCTGCAGATGGGCTTTACCGGCCCGATGCTGCGCGGCTCCGGCATCGAGTGGGACCTGCGCAAGAAGCAGCCCTACGAAGTGTATGACCGCATGGACTTCCAGGTGCCGGTCGGCATCGGCGGCGATTGCTATGCCCGCTACCTGGTGCGCATCGAAGAAATGCGCCAGTCCAACCACATCATCAAGCAGTGCATCGACTGGCTGCGCCGCAACCCCGGCCCGGTGATGAGCGACAACCACAAGGTGACGCCGCCGTCGCGCGTGGACATGAAGTCGAACATGGAAGAGCTGATCCACCATTTCAAGCTCTTCACCGAAGGCATTCACGTGCCCGAGGGCGAGACCTACGCGGCAGTGGAACACCCGAAGGGCGAGTTCGGCATCTACGCGATCTCCGACGGCGCGAACAAGCCGTACCGCCTGAAGATCCGCGCCCCGGGCTTTGCCCATCTGGCGGCCCTCGACGAAATGGCCAAGGGCCACATGATTGCGGATGCGGTGACGATCATCGGTACCCAGGACATCGTCTTCGGCGAAATCGACCGCTAACAAGAGCCGCCGGCCCCGGACGACGATCCGGGCGCCCCTGGCAGGGATACGGGCAAAGCCCGCGTCCTGCCACGGGAAACCCGCGGTGGGCCCAGCATGCCTCTGACATGCGGGCAGCAACAGCAGCGACGGCTGCAAACCTGCGAAATGCGCGCCATGTGGCGGGCATGACCGCAAATGACTCGGCGTATTACAGCAACGACCATGCTATCAGCAGAAGCTCTCAAGGAAATCGATCGCGCGATCGCCAAGTATCCGGCTGACCAGAAGCAGTCGGCCGTGATGGCGGCGCTGGCCGTGGCACAGGGCGAAGTGGGCTGGGTCTCTCCGGAAGTCATGCAGTTCGTCGCCAGCTACCTCGACATGCCGCCGGTATGGGTCGAGGAAGTCGCGACCTTCTACAACATGTACGACACCAAGCCGGTCGGCAAGTACAAGCTGACGGTCTGCACCAACCTGCCTTGCGCCCTGTCGGGCGGCGAGCGGGCCGGCGAGTACCTCAAGCGCAAGCTTGGCATCGATTACAACGAAACCAGCCCGTGCGGCACCTTCACCCTCAAGGAAGGCGAATGCATGGGCGCCTGCGGCGACGCGCCGGTGATGATCGTCAACAACACCCGCATGTGCAGCTTCATGAGCGATGCCAAGCTGGACCAGTTGGTTGACGAGCTCAAGGCCACCGACACCGCCAAGGGGGACAAGTAACATGACCTCTCTGCACGACCGCCACATCAAGCCGCTGATCCTGGCCGGCCTCGATGGCAGCAACTGGCACCTCGAAGACTACGTCAAGCGCGGCGGCTACCAGCAGCTCAAGCGCATCCTGACCGAGAAGATCACGCCCGAACAGGTGATCGCGGACGTCAAGGCCTCCGGCCTGCGCGGCCGTGGCGGCGCGGGCTTCCCCACCGGCCTGAAGTGGAGCTTCATGCCGCGCCAGTTCCCTGGCCAGAAATACCTGGTCTGCAACACTGACGAGGGCGAGCCCGGTACCTTCAAGGACCGCGACATCATCCGCTACAACCCGCATGCGCTGATCGAAGGCATGGCCATCGGCGCGTACGCGATGGGCATCTCCGTGGGCTACAACTACATCCACGGCGAGATCTGGAACGAATACAAGATCTTCGAGGAAGCACTCGAAGAGGCGCGCGCGGCCGGTTTCCTGGGCGACAACATCCTGGGTTCGGGCTTCGACTTCCAGTTGCACGCCCACCACGGCTACGGCGCCTACATCTGCGGCGAAGAAACGGCGCTGCTCGAATCGCTGGAAGGCAAGAAGGGCCAGCCGCGCTTCAAGCCGCCTTTCCCGGCCAGCTTCGGCCTGTACGGCAAGCCGACCACCATCAACAACACCGAGACGTTCGCCGCGGTGCCGTTCCTGCTGACCGTCGGTCCGGACAATTACCTGAAGATGGGCAAGCCGAACAACGGCGGCACCAAGATCTTCTCGATCTCCGGCGACATCGAGCGCCCCGGCAACTACGAGATCCCGCTGGGCACGCCGTTCGCGGCCCTGCTGGAGCTCGCCGGCGGCATGCGTGGCGGCAAGCGCATCAAGGCGGTGATCCCGGGCGGCTCGTCCGCGCCGGTGGTGCCGGGCGACATGATGATGGCGTCCGACATGGATTACGACTCGATCGCCAAGGCCGGCTCGATGCTGGGCTCGGGCGCGGTGATCGTGATGGACGAGACGCGCTGCATGGTCCGCTCGCTGCTGCGCCTGTCGTACTTTTACTTCGAAGAATCGTGCGGTCAGTGCACGCCGTGCCGCGAAGGCACCGGCTGGCTCTATCGCATGGTGAATCGTATCGAACACGGAGAAGGGCGCCAGGAAGACCTGGACCTCCTCAATAACGTCGCTGAAAACATCATGGGCCGCACCATCTGCGCGCTCGGCGATGCGGCAGCGATGCCGGTCCGCGGCATGCTCAAGCACTACTGGAAAGAGTTCGAACATCACGTCGAACACAAGCAGTGCATGGTTCCGGCCTACTCTTAAGCGTGGCAGAACATGGTTGAACTCGAGATCGACGGCAAGAAGGTTGAGGTTGCTGAAGGCAGCCTGGTGATGGAAGCCGCCCGCAAGCTGGGCACCTACATCCCGCACTTCTGCTACCACCGCAAATTGTCCATCGCGGCTAACTGCCGCATGTGCCTGGTCGAGGTTGAAAAAGCGCCCAAGGCGCTGCCGGCCTGCGCCACCCCCGTCGCCGCGGGCATGAAGGTCTTCACCAATTCGGAGAAGGCAGTCAAGGCCCAGAAGTCGGTGATGGAATTCCTGCTGATCAACCACCCGCTGGATTGCCCGATCTGCGATCAGGGCGGCGAGTGCCAGCTGCAGGATCTGGCCGTTGGCTACGGCGCATCGGAGTCGCGCTACAAGGAAGAAAAGCGCGTGGTGTTCCACAAGAACGTGGGCCCGCTCATCTCCATGGAAGAGATGACCCGTTGCATCCACTGCACCCGCTGCGTGCGCTTCGGCCAGGAAGTGGCCGGCGTGATGGAGCTGGGCATGCTGGGCCGTGGCGAGCACTCGGAAATCACGACGTTCGTCGGCCAGACGGTCGATTCCGAACTGTCGGGCAACATGATCGACCTGTGCCCGGTCGGCGCGCTGACCAGCAAGCCGTTCCGCTACTCGGCCCGTACCTGGGAACTGGCCCGCCGCAAGTCGGTGTCGCCACATGACGGCCTGGGTGCGAACCTGGTGGTGCAGACCAAGAACCAGCGCGTGATGCGCGTGCTGCCGCTGGAAAACGAAGACGTCAACGAGTGCTGGCTGTCCGACAAGGACCGCTTCTCGTACGAAGGCCTGAACAGCGCCGACCGTCTGACCAAGCCGCTGCTCAAGCAGGGCGGCGAGTGGATGGAAACCGACTGGCAGACCGCGCTGGAATACGTGGCCAACGGCCTGGCCAGCATCAAGCGCGACCATGGCGCCGACCAGATCGCCGCCCTGGCCAGCCCGCACAGCACGCTGGAAGAACTCCACCTGCTGGCCAAGCTGGTACGGGGCCTGGGCAGCGACAACGTCGACTTCCGCCAGCGCCAGACCGATTTCTCGGCCGCCCTGAAGGGCGCGCCGTGGCTGGGCCTACCGATCGCCGACGTATCCGCGCTGCAACGCGTGCTGGTGATTGGTTCGGCCCTGCGCAAGGATCACCCGTTGCTGGCTGCGCGTCTGCGCCAGGCCGGCAAGAAGGGCGCCCGCGTCGCGGTGCTCGGCGCCAACGCCGACGACCTGCTGATGCCGCTGGCCGCCCGTATCGACGTGGCACCGTCGGGCTGGGCAGCCGCCCTGGCCGGCGTGGCGCGCGCCGTGGCCGCTGCCAAGGGCGTGGCCGCTCCGGCCGGCACCGACGGCTTCGACGGTGACGACAAGGCCAGGCTGGTTGCCGACGCGCTGCTGTCGGGCGAGCGCCGCGCCGTGTTCCTCGGCAACGAGGCGGTGCGCCATCCGCAATTCGCCACGCTGCATGCGCTGGCGCAGTGGATCGCCACCGAGACCGGCGCCACGCTAGGCTTCCTGACCGAAGCCGCCAACACCGTGGGTGGTCATATCGCCGGCGCGCTGCCGCAGAACGGCGGCGCCAATGCGCAGGCCATGTTCGACACGCCGCGCCGCGCGTACGTGCTGCTCAACACGGAACCCGAGTTCGACGCGGCCAACCCGCGCCAGGCCCTGGCCGCGCTGGGCCAGGCCGGCACCGTGGTGGTGCTGTCGCCGTTCCGCTCGGAAGCCGCGCTGCAGTACGCCGACGTGATCCTGCCGGTGACGCCGTACACCGAGACCGCGGGCACCTTCGTCAATTGCGAAGGCCTGGCGCAAAGCTTCAACGGCGTGGTCCGTGCGCTGGGCGATTCGCGCCCGGCGTGGAAGGTCCTGCGCGTGCTGGGCAACCTGCTCGACGTGCCGGGCTTCGCCTACGAGACCGCCGAGAACGTGCGTGACGAAGTGCTGGCCAAGCCGGTCGCGCCGCAGCTGGGCAACGCCACCGACGCGGCCATCCGCGTGAGCGCGGCCGCCGGCGGCATCGAGCGTGTCGCCGACGTGCCGATCTACCACGCCGACCCGATCGTGCGCCGTGCCGATTCGCTGCAGCTGACCGCGGCCGCGCGCCGCGCCATGCAAGCCGGCCTGTCGGCCGACCTATTCGCCTCGCTGGGCGTGCAGGCTGGCGATCCGGTGCGTGTGACGCAGGGGCAGGGCAGCGTGGTGCTGCCGGCAGCCCTGGAAGCCGCGCTGCCCGCGAACACCGTGCGCGTGTCGGCAGGCACCGTCGCCGCGACCAGCCTGGGCGCGATGTTCGGCACCGTCACCGTTGAGAAAGCCATCGACCTGGCCACCGCCGCGAAGGGCGCGGCCGAGCCGGCGGCCACGGCATAAGAAGAGCGAGAAAGAAACATGATCGACTGGATTACCTCGCAAGGTCAGAGTCTGTTCGGCGGCGTCTGGACGCCGCTGTGGATCCTGATTCGCGCCGTGCTCATCGTGGTGCCGCTGCTGCTGTGCGTGGCCTACCTGATCCTGTGGGAGCGCAAGCTGATCGGCTGGATGCACGTGCGTATCGGCCCGAACCGGGTCGGCCCGCTGGGCCTGCTGCAGCCGATCGCCGACGTGCTCAAGCTGCTGCTCAAGGAAGTGATGATGCCCACGCAGGTCAGCCGGGGCATGTACCTGGTTGCCCCGCTGATGGTGCTGATGCCCGCGATCGCGATCTGGGCGGTGGTGCCGTTCCAGGCCGACGTGGTGATGGCGAACGTCAATGCCGGCCTGCTGTACGTGATGGCGATCAGCTCGGTCGGCGTGTACGGCGTGATCCTGGCCGGCTGGGCCTCTAACTCCAAGTATGCGTTCATCGGCGCCATGCGCGCCGCGGCGCAGATGGTGTCGTACGAAATCGCCATGGGCTTCGCCCTGGTGACGGTGCTGATGGTGTCGGGCAGCCTGAACCTGTCGGCTATCGTCAACACGCAGAACACGGGCTACTTCGCCGGCCTCGGGATCAACATCCTCTCGTGGAACTGGCTGCCGCTGCTGCCGATGTTCGGGGTGTACTTCATCTCCGGCGTGGCCGAAACCAACCGCCACCCGTTCGACGTGGTGGAAGGCGAGTCGGAAATCGTGGCCGGCCACATGATCGAATATTCGGGCATGGCGTTCGCGCTGTTCTTCCTGGCCGAGTACATCAACATGATCGTCATCTCCACGATGACCGCGCTGATGTTCCTGGGAGGCTGGGCACCGCCGTTCTCGAGCTTCATCACCAATGCGATCCCGGGCTTCTTCTGGCTGCTGATCAAGGTATTTTTGCTCCTGTCGGTCTTTATCTGGCTGCGCGCCTCGTTCCCGCGCTACCGCTACGACCAGATCATGCGCCTGGGCTGGAAGATCTTCATTCCGCTCACGGTCGGCTGGCTGATCATCGTCGCGATCTGGATCCGGTCGCCGTGGAATATCTGGCACTGAACGGCCAAAGCAGGGGCGCCTCCATGCCAGGCGGCGCCCTGTGGAATTATTAGGAAGCAATCGTCATGCTGCTCGCCATCAAGGACTTCTTCAACAGCCTGCTCCTGAAGGAACTCTTCAAGGGCATGGCTCTGACCGGGCGTTATCTCTTCGCCCGCAAGATCACGGTCCAGTTCCCCGAAGAGAAGACGCCGATCTCGCCGCGTTTCCGTGGCCTGCACGCGCTGCGCCGTTACCCCAACGGCGAAGAGCGCTGCATCGCCTGCAAACTGTGCGAGGCGGTCTGCCCGGCGATGGCCATCACCATCGAGTCGGACGCGCGCGCCGACGGCACCCGCCGCACCACGCGCTACGACATCGACCTGACCAAGTGCATTTTCTGCGGCTTCTGCGAAGAGGCCTGCCCGGTCGACGCCATCGTCGAGACGCATATCCTCGAATACCACGGCGAGAAGCGCGGCGACCTGTATTTCACCAAGGACATGCTGCTGGCCGTGGGCGACCGCTACGAACCGCAGATCGCCGCGGCCAAGGCTGCGGACGCCAAGTACCGCTAAGGCGGCGCAAGACCGGGCGCGCCGGCCGAGTCTGGCCGGCGCTGCCAATGCAATGTGAATCGGGCCCCTTGCGGGGCCAACGAAAAGGATGCCGCAAGGCCAGGCCACCAGAGGTGGCTTGTGCCGGAAGGCTCAAAGAGGATCCGACAGGGACCATGGAACTCACGACCACCATCTTCTACGTCTTTGCGCTGGTGCTGGTGCTCTCCGCACTGAAAGTCATCACCGCGAAGAACCCCGTGCACTCCGCACTGTTCCTCGTGCTGTCGTTCTTTACGGCCGCCGCGATCTGGATGCTGCTGAAGGCCGAATTCCTGGCCATCCTGCTGGTGCTGGTGTACGTGGGCGCCGTGATGGTGCTGTTCCTGTTCGTGGTGATGATGATCGATATCGACATCGAGCACCTGCGACGGGACTTCTGGACCTATGTGCCGCTGGCTTCGGTGGTCGGCGCGCTGATCATCGCCGAGATGGCCACCGTGCTGGTGCGCAACTTCATCGGCACCACCACGCCGCTGAACAACGTCGCGCAAGGCCCGGACTACTCGAATACCGCGGCGCTCGGCAAGCTGATCTACACGGACTATATCTACGCCTTCGAAGTGGCCGGCATCATCCTGCTGGTGGCGATCATCGCCGCCGTCGCGCTGACGCTGCGCCGCCGCAAGGACAACAAGGCACAAGACGTGGGCGAGCAGCTGCGCACCCGCCGCCAGGACCGCGTGCGCCTGGTCTCGATGCCGACGGAAGCCAAGGCGCAAGACGCCGCCGCTGCCGCGAACAAGAACTGAAGCCCGGAGAAACGCTGTGCTATCTCTCGCCCATTTCCTCGTGCTCGGTGCGATCCTTTTCGCCATCAGCATCGTTGGTATTTTCCTGAACCGCAAGAACGTGATCGTGCTGCTGATGGCGATCGAGCTGATGCTGCTTGCGGTCAATATGAACTTCGTCGCCTTCTCGCACTACCTGGGCGACCTGGCTGGTCAGGTTTTCGTTTTCTTCATCCTCACGGTGGCCGCGGCCGAGTCGGCAATCGGTCTGGCAATCCTGGTCGTGCTGTTCCGCAACCTGGACACGATCAACGTGGACGACATGGACACCCTCAAGGGCTGATCCGCATCGCTACGTTATGAACCAAGACCGTTCTCCGACCGCACACCACTAAGCGTCCTATGGCAACCACGCTCGACCCCAACCTGCTACTGGCGATCCCGCTCGCACCGCTAGCCGGTGCAGCCATCGCCGGCCTGTTCGGCACCAAGTTCTTCAGCACGTTCTCCTCGGAGACGCGCGCCGGCCGCTCGCTGGCCCACACCGTGACGATCCTCGGCGTGGCGATCTCCTGCCTGCTGTCGATCATCGTGCTGATGGACGTGCTGAACGGCGCGAGCTTCAACGCCACCGTGTACGAGTGGATGACGATCGGCAGCCTCAAGATGGAAGTGGGCTTCCTGGTCGACTCGCTCACCGCGATGATGATGGTGGTGGTGACCTTCGTCTCGCTGATGGTGCACATCTACACCGTCGGCTACATGGCGGAAGACCCCGGCTACAACCGCTTCTTCGCCTACATCTCGCTGTTCACCTTCTCGATGCTCATGCTGGTCATGAGCAACAACTTCCTGCAGCTGTTCTTCGGCTGGGAAGCGGTGGGCCTGGTGTCCTACCTGCTGATCGGCTTCTGGTACACCCGCCCGACCGCGATCTTCGCCAACCTGAAGGCGTTCCTGGTCAACCGCGTCGGCGACTTCGGCTTCATCCTCGGCATCGGTCTGCTGCTGGCCTACAGCGGCAGCATGAACTACACGGACGTGTTCGGCGCGCGCGAGCAGCTCGCCACGGTGATCTTCCCGGGTACCGACTGGCTGATGATCACGGTCGCCTGCATCTGCCTGTTCATCGGTGCCATGGGCAAGTCGGCCCAGTTCCCGCTGCACGTGTGGCTGCCCGACTCGATGGAAGGCCCGACCCCGATCTCCGCGCTGATCCACGCCGCCACCATGGTGACGGCCGGCATCTTCATGGTCGCGCGCATGTCGCCGCTGTTCGAGCTGTCCGACACCGCGCTGTCCTTCGTGCTGGTGATCGGTGCGATCACGGCGCTGTTCATGGGCTTCCTGGGCATCATCCAGAACGACATCAAGCGCGTGGTGGCTTACTCCACGCTGTCGCAGCTTGGCTACATGACCGTCGCGCTGGGCGCGTCGGCCTACTCGGTGGCGGTGTTCCACCTGATGACGCACGCCTTCTTCAAGGCGCTGCTGTTCCTCGCGGCCGGCTCGGTCATCATCGGCATGCACCATGACCAGGACATCCGCAACATGGGCGGCCTGCGCAAGTACATGCCGATCACCTGGATCACCTCGCTGGTCGGTTCGCTGGCGCTGATCGGCACGCCGTTCTTCGCGGGCTTCTACTCCAAGGACTCGATCATCGAGGCCGTGGCCGAATCCCATATCGCGGGCTCGGGCTTTGCCTACTTCGCGGTGCTGGCCGGTGTGTTCGTCACGGCGTTCTATTCCTTCCGCATGTACTTCCTGGTGTTCCACGGCGAAGAGCGCTTCGGCAAGGAGAACCACGATCAGCACAACCACCATGGCGACCACGAAGACGAGGAAGTCTCGGCCGACCATCACCATGGCCTGGCGCCCGGCGAAAAGCCGCACGAGTCGCCGTGGGTGGTGACCCTGCCGCTGGTGATGCTGGCCATCCCCTCGGTGGTGATCGGTGCGATCGCCATCGGCCCGATGCTGTTCGGCGACTTCTTCAAGAACGGCGTGGCCTTCAAGAACGTGATCTACGTCGGCGAGAACCATCATGCGATGGAAGAGCTGGCCGAAGCCTTCCACGGCTGGGTGGCGATGGGCGTGCATTCGCTGACCACGCCGGTGCTGTGGCTGGCCATCGCGGGCGTGGTGCTGTCGTGGTTCTTCTACATGAAGCGCCCGGATATCCCGGCTGCCATCAAGCAACGTTGCTCGGGCCTGTACACGCTGCTCGACAACAAGTACTACATGGACGCCATCAACGAAGCCGTGTTCGCACGCGGTGCCCGCCTGCTGGGCACCGGCCTCTGGAAGGGCGGCGACCAGGGCCTGATCGACGGCCTGGTGGTCAACGGCGCGGCGCGCGTGGTGGGCTGGTTTGCTTCGGTGAGCCGCTACCTGCAGTCCGGTTACATCTACCACTACGCATTCGCCATGATCCTGGGCATGCTGGTGTTGCTGTCGCTGACGGTGTTCGGCACCTCGTTCGCCACGGTGGGCGCCAAGTAAGGAAAACAAGAAAATGGTTCTGTCTTTCGCTATCTGGCTGCCGATCTTCTTTGGCTTGCTAGTCCTTGCCTCCGGGTCCGATCGCAGTCGCTGCTACGTGCGCTGGGCGGCGCTGTTCGGCTCGGTCGCCAGCTTCATCGTCACGCTGCCCCTGGTCTTGCACTTCGACCGTTCCACGGCTGCCATGCAGTTCGTCGAGAAGGCGGAATGGATCGAGCGCTTCAACATCAACTACCACCTGGGTGTCGACGGCATCTCGATGTGGTTCGTGGTGCTGACCGCCTTCATCACGGTGATCGTGGTGATCTCCGCCTGGGAAGTGATCACCGAGCGCGTGGCCGAGTACATGGCCTCGTTCCTGATCCTGTCGGGCCTGATGATCGGTGTGTTCAGCGCGCTCAACGGCATGCTGTTCTACGTGTTCTTCGAAGCCACCCTGATCCCGATGTACATCATCATCGGCGTGTGGGGCGGCCCGAACCGCGTGTACGCGGCCTTCAAGTTCTTCCTCTACACGCTGCTCGGCTCGCTGCTGACGCTGGTTGCGCTGCTGTACCTGTACAGCAAGACCGGTACCTTCGATATCCTCGAATGGCACCAGGCCAAGCTGTCCATGAACGAGCAGATCGGCCTGTTCATCGCCTTCTTCCTGGCTTTCGCGGTCAAGGTGCCGATGTGGCCGGTCCACACCTGGCTGCCCGACGCTCACGTGGAAGCGCCGACCGGCGGCTCGGTGGTGCTGGCGGCCATCATGCTGAAGCTGGGTGCCTACGGCTTCCTGCGGTTCTCGCTGCCGATCGCACCCGACGCCAGCCATAGCATGGCAGCCTTCATCATCACCATTTCGCTGATCGCGGTGATCTACATCGGCCTGGTCGCGCTGGTGCAGGCGGACATGAAGAAGCTGGTGGCGTATTCGTCGATCGCCCACATGGGTTTCGTCACGCTCGGTTTCTTCATCTTCAACGAGATCGGCATCGAGGGCGGCATTATCCAGATGATCTCGCACGGCTTTATCTCGGGCGCCATGTTCCTTTGCATCGGCGTGCTGTATGACCGCGTGCATTCGCGCCAGATCGCCGACTACGGCGGCGTGGTGAACACCATGCCGAAGTTCGCCGCGCTGTCGGTGTTCTTCGCCATGGCCAACTGCGGCCTGCCGGCCACCTCGGGTTTCGTCGGCGAGTTCATGGTGATCCTGGGTGCGGTCAAGTTCAACTTCTGGATCGGCCTGCTGGCTGCCACCGCGCTGATCCTGGGCGCCGCCTATTCGCTGTGGATGGTCAAGCGCGTGATCTTCGGCGACGTGGTGCACAAGCACGTGGCCGAGTTGATCGACCTGAACAAGCGCGAGTTCTTCATGCTCGGCCTGCTGGCGATCATGACCCTGTACATGGGCCTGTATCCGAAACCCTTCACCGATGTGATGCACGCTTCCGTGGTGAACCTGCTGTCGCACGTGGCGCAGTCGAAGCTGTAATCGGGGAGAGAAACAAACATGCAACCGTCCTCGACAATGGCACCTGTGGCGCCAATCATCTTCCTGGCGATCGCGATCGCCGCGGTCAACTGGATCGACCTGGCCCGCGGCAGCAAGCGCACGAGCCTGGCCTATCCGCTGTCGCTGCTGATCACGCTCGTGCTGACCGTATGGTTCGGCCTCAACGCAGCCGCCGGCGAAACCAACTACGCCTTCGCCAACCTGGTGGTGGTGGACCCGATGGCCAACGTGCTGTCGGCCTTTTGCTCGGCCGCGCTGTTCATCACGCTGGTCTATACCCGCAGCTACCTGGCCGACCGCGAGATGTTCAGCGGCGAGTTCTACATGCTCGCGCTGTTCACGCTCGGCGGCCAGATCGTCATGATCACCGGCAACAACTTCCTGACCCTGTACCTGGGCCTGGAACTGCTGTCGCTGGCGTCGTATGCGCTGGTGGCCCTGCGCCGCGACAACCGCGTGACATCGGAATCCGCCATCAAGTATTTCGTGCTGGGCGCGCTGGCTTCGGGCTTCCTGCTGTATGGCATGTCCATGCTGTATGGCGCCACCGGTTCGCTGAACCTGGGCGAAGTGTTCCGCGTGGTGGAGTCGGGCCGCGTGAATACCACCATGCTGGCGTTCGGCGTGGTCTTCCTGGTGGCCGGCATTGCGTTCAAGATGGGCGCCGCGCCGTTCCACATGTGGATCCCGGACATCTACCAGGGCTCGCCGACCGCGGTGACGCTGCTGATCGCGGGTGCGCCGAAGCTGGCCGCGTTCGCCATGGCGCTGCGCCTGCTGGTCGAAGGCCTGCTGCCGCTGGCGGTGGACTGGCAGCTGATGCTGGCCGTGCTGGCCGTGGCCTCGCTGGCCATCGGCAACCTGACCGCCATCGTGCAGACCAACCTGAAGCGGATGCTGGCGTACTCCACCATCTCGCACATGGGTTTCCTGCTGCTGGGCATGCTGTCCGGCGTGGCTGACGGGCGTGCCGACGGTGCCGCCGGCGCCTATGGCGCGTCGATGTTCTACGCCGTGACCTACGTGCTGACCACGCTGGGCACCTTCGGCATCGTGCTGCTGCGCGCCGGCAAGGACTTCGAAGCCGAGACCCTGGACGACCTCAAGGGCCTGTCGCGCAAGAACCCCTGGTACGCGCTGCTGATGCTGGTGATGATGTTCTCGCTGGCCGGCATCCCGCCGACCATGGGCTTCTACGCCAAGCTGGCCGTGCTGGAAGCGGTCGTCAAGAGCGGCATGACCTGGCTGGCCGTGGTGGCGGTGCTGTTCTCGCTGATCGGCGCGTTCTACTACCTGCGCGTGGTCAAGCTGATGTACTTCGATGCGCCGGCAGACGATCGCAAGCTCGAATCGACCTTCGGCCTGCGCTCGATGCTGAGCCTGAACGGCGCGGTCATCATCGCCCTGGGCGTGTTCCCGTCGGCGCTGATGAACCTGTGCTACCAGGCTATCCGCGCCTCGCTGGCGTCCTGAAGCAAAGGCGGCACAGGCATATGAGTTCGTCCGCGGCAGGCTGGTTTGTCATCTTGCTGGCACTCGTCTGTGCCAACCTGCCGTTCGTCAACCAGCGCCTGTTCGTCCTGGTGCCGCTGCGCTTCGCCCGGAAGCCGCTGTGGATCAGGCTGGCCGAGTTGATCACCTGGTACGTGGGCGCCGGCCTGGCCGGCTTTGCGGTGGAGGCGGGGCTCGGCAACGCATTCCCGCAGGGCTGGCAGTTCTACGCCATCACTGCCTGCATGATGCTGGTGTTCGCCTTCCCCGGCTTCACCTGGCAATACCTCGTCAAACATCGCGCGGCCTGAGGCCCGGGCAGTGAAGACGCCCGGCCGGCCGCATCCGGACCCGGAGCTTTCATGAGCCACAAGATGGACACGGCCGCGGCCCTCGCGGACACCGACAACGACGATCTCGCCGCCGGCGGCGATCTGGCCCTGAAGGAAACCTGCGTGGCGTCCGCCACGCTGCACCAGGGCAAATTCCTCACGCTCAAGCAGGACATCGTCAGGCTGCCCGACGGCAAGCATGCCGGGCGCGAGTACGTGCTGCATCCGGGCGCGGTGATGATGATCCCGCTGTTCGACGACGGCAGCGTGCTGCTGGAGCGGCAGTTCCGCTATCCGGTCGGCGAGGTGATGCTTGAGTTTCCCGCCGGCAAGCTCGATGCCCAGGAAGGCGCGCAGCGCTGCGGCGAGCGCGAGCTGCGGGAGGAAACCGGCTACAGCGCCCGGCGCTGGGACTACCTCACGCGCATCCACCCCGTCATCTCGTATTCCACCGAGTTCATCGACATCTTCCTCGCGCGCGACCTGAGCGCGGGCGCCGCCGAGCTCGACGAGGGCGAATTCCTCGAGACCTTCATCGCGCCGGCCGGGCAGGTGATCGACTGGGTGCGCCGCGGACGCATCACCGACGTCAAAACCATCATCGGCGCCTTCTGGCTGGAGAAAGTGATCTCCGGGGCCTGGCAGCCCGGCGAGCAAGCGCTGCCCGGCTTGCGCTGAGCCCCGGCGGCGATCCCTCCAGGCCATGCCCGGCAAGCTGCCGGGCATGCGCGTAGAATCCCATTCCTTAGCCGTGCCATTGCGACCATGCCCCCGGTTCTGGCGCCGTACCAAGCGGTTGTGCCAAGCCGGCGGCGCAAGGTCGCAAAAAAATTAGCACGACCGTTCACAAAATTCCGTTTCGCGGATACTATAGCTTTCGACGGGCTGGAAACATCATGAAGGTGCTCGACCTGCGTTGTGCGCAAGACCATCGTTTCGAGGGCTGGTTTGCTTCGGAGGACGATGCGCAAGCGCAGATTCTGCAGAAACTCGTCCAATGCCCCATCTGCGCGGACCATGCCATCACCCGGTTGCCCAGCGCGCCGCGCCTGAACCTGTCAGGCGCGACCGCGGCACCGGCGGGCAGGCCGGCCGAGGCGAAAGCCCCGGCCGCGGCTGCCGTGACCCTGCAGTCGCTTTACATGAAGGCGGTCAGGCAGGTACTGGCGCAGACGGAGGATGTGGGCGAACGCTTTGCCGAAGAGGCCAGGCGCATGCATTACGACGAGACACCGGAACGCGGCATCCGCGGCACGGCGTCCCCGGACGAAGTGCAGGCGCTTGCCGAAGAGGGCATCGATACCTTCCAGCTCGTGGTGCCGGATGCGCTCAAGCAGACGGCTCACTGAATAGCGTCCTGTGCCCGCGGCAGTGTCTTGCCGGCGCATGACGCGCTAGCTAGAACAATATGCCGGTCTCACACCGGCATCACTGGAGACGGGCATGGATCTCAACTACTCGGCGGCCGACGATGCCTTCCGCGCGGAAGTGCGCGGCTGGCTGGAGGCCACTCTGCCGGCCGACATCAGCAGCAAGATTCTCAACCATCGTCGCCCGAACCGCGACGACCTGGTGCGCTGGCACAAGCTGCTGGCAGGCCGCGGCTGGTCCGCGCCGCACTGGCCCGTGCAGTACGGAGGCACCGGCTGGAACGCCACCCAGCGCCATATCTGGGACGAGGAAAATGCCCGCGTCGGCGCGCCCGGCGTGCTGCCCTTCGGCGTGGCCATGGTCGCGCCGGTGATCATGAAGTACGGCAGCGAGGAGCAGAAGCAGTACTTCCTCCCGCGCATCCTGGACTGCACCGACTGGTGGTGCCAGGGCTACTCCGAGCCGGGTTCGGGCTCCGACCTGGCGTCGGTGAAGACCCGCGCCGAGCTGACCTCGGACGGCAAGCACTACATCGTCAACGGCCAGAAGACCTGGACCACGCTCGGCCAGCACGCCGACATGATCTTCTGCCTGGTCCGCACCGATCCCGAAGCCAAGAAGCAGGAAGGCATCTCCTTCCTGCTGATCGACATGAAGACCCCGGGCATCACCGTGCGCCCGATCATCATGCTCGACGAAGAGCATGAAGTGAACGAAGTGTTCTTCGACAACGTCCAGGTGCCGGTGGAGAACCGCGTGGGCGAAGAGAACCGCGGCTGGACCTATGCCAAGTACCTGCTCGGCCACGAGCGCACCGGCATCGCCCGCGTGGGCAACTCCAAGCGCGAGCTGGGCTTCCTCAAGCGCGTCGCCAAGCAGCAGCAGAAGAACGGCCGCCCGCTGCTCGAAGACCCGCTGTTCGGCGCCAAGGTCGCCGCGCTGGAAATCGAACTGATGGCGCTGGAACTGACCGTGCTGCGCGTGGTATCGAGCGAGAGCGCCGGCAAGGGCCCCGGCCCCGAGGCCTCGATGCTCAAGATCAAGGGCACCGAGATCCAGCAGATGCTGACCGAGCTGATGGTGGAGGCCGTCGGCCCCTACGCGCAGCCGTTCGACACGGCCTACCTGGAGTGCGAGCACGAACATGCCGTCACCGGCTACGACGATGCCGCGCCGCTGGCCGCCTACTACTTCAACTATCGCAAGACCTCCATCTACGGCGGGTCCAACGAAATTCAGAAGAACATCATCAGCCAGATGATCCTGGGGCTGTGAGGAGACACGCGATATGAACTTCAATCTCAGCGACGAACAGAAGCAACTGGCCGATGCCATCCACCGCTTCATCGACAAGAGCTACGACTTCGAGACCCGCAAGAAGGGCATCAAGACCGCCAGCGGCCATGGCGATGCAGCCTGGGGCGCGCTGGTCGAGCTCGGCCTGACCGCGCTGCCGGTGCCCGAAGCGCAGGGCGGCTTCTCGGGTACGGCGGTCGACATGATGGTGGTGCAGCAGGAACTGGGCCGCGGCCTGGTGGTGGAGCCGTACTTCGCCACCGTGGTCGGCGCCTACGCGCTCAAGCTGGCCGGCGGCCAGGATGCGCTGCTGGAGCAGGTCGCCGGTGGCGAGCTGAAGCTGGCCGTGGCATTCAACGAGCCGCACGCCCGCTACGCGCTCAACGACGTGCGCGTCACCGCGAAGGACGGCAAGCTCAACGGCCGCAAGTCCGTGGTCATCCACGGCGCGCAGGCCGGCCGCCTGATCGTCTCGGCCCGCACCTCCGGTGCCGATGCCGACACCGGCGGCATCTCGCTGTTCCTGGTCGATCCCAAGGCCGCCGGCGTCAGCATCACCGACTACCGCACCATCGACAACCTGCGCGCAGCCGATATCACCTTCAAGGATGCGCAGGGCGAGCTGCTGGGCACTGCCGGTGCCGCCTGGGACGTGATCGAGCAGGTGGCCGACTACGCCGCCGTGCTGCTGTGCGCGGAAGCCGTCGGCGTGATCGACACGCTCAACGCCGCCACGCTGGAATACGCCAAGACCCGCCAGCAATTCGGCCAGCCCATCGCGCGCTTCCAGGCGCTGCAGCATCGCATGGTGGAGATGTTCATCCATGCCGAGCAGTCGCGCTCGATCACGCTGCTGGCCGCCGCCAAGTTCGACGAGGCCAGCCCCGAAGAGCGCCGTCGCCTGGCTTCCGCGGCCAAGGCGCGCGTCGGCCAGGCCGCACGCTCGGTCGGCCAGGAAGCGGTGCAGATCCACGGTGGCATGGGCGTGACCGACGAATTGCCGGCCGCGCACATGTTCAAGCGCCTGACGCTGATCAACACCACCTTCGGCGATGTCGATCACCATCTGGGCCGCTTCGCGACCCAGCCCGGCTTCCTGGAAACTGCCTGATCCAGGTCGAAGACAAGAACCGCGCCGTAGTCCAGGCGCGGTTTTTTCATTCTGCAGTGGCCGTAGACGGAACGATCCATGCCCACCCTGTATTTCGAAGACTTCGCCGTCGGCAGCAAGTGCGACCTCGGCTCCCACCTGGTGACCGAGGAGGAGATCCTCGCCTTCGCGCGCCAGTATGATCCCCAGCCCTTCCATATCGACAAGGAAGCGGCGCAGGACAGCATCTACAAGGGCCTGATCTCGAGCGGCTGGATGACCTGCTCGATCATGATGCGGCTGCTGGTGGACAGCATGACCACCGGTGCGGCCAGCATGGGCTCGCCCGGCGTGGACGAGATCCGCTGGCTCAAGCCGGTCTATGCCGGCGATACGCTGAGCGTGTCGCTGGTGGTGCTCGACGCGCGCGCATCGGCCTCCAGGCCGGACCGCGGCGTGGTGCACACGCAATGGGAAGCCACCAACCAGCGCGGCGAGCTGGTCTGCACGGTCAAGGGCATGGGCATGTACGGCCGCCGCCCGGTCTGAGAGGCCGTTGCCAGCCCGCGGACATCAAGGCATCATCTGGCCGCACCGACGCCGATCGCGGCCGCCGCTCACCACCACAACAACGAGGAGACATCATGCGTACCATCGCTTCGCTCGAAGAACTGGAAAGCCTGCAGGGCCAGGAAGTGGCCACCAGCGACTGGATCGAGATCACCCAGCAACAGGTCAACCAGTTCGCCGAAGCCACCGGCGATCATCAATGGATCCATATCGACGTGGAGCGCGCCCGCCGCGAATCGCCGTTCGGCGGACCGGTGGCGCACGGCTTCCTGACGCTGTCGCTGCTGCCGGCCTTCATGCATAACGCGCTGGACATGCCCGGCGTAAAGATGGGCGTGAACTACGGGCTGAACCGCGTGCGCTTCACCGCGCCGGTGCCGGTCGGCAGCCGCCTGCGCGCGCGCGTGAAACTGCTGTCGGTGGAGCGCCTGGAGCCGCTGCCCAACGCGCCCGGCCTGGTCGGCGCACAGTCGAACTGGGAGGTCACGGTCGAGCGCGAAGGCAGCGACCGGCCCGTGTGCGTGGCGGAATCGATCAGCCGCCGCTATTCGTAGTCCTCGCGACGCGGCCGCGGCGGCGAGCCCGCCCCGGCCGCGTGCCTGCCTCAGGCCGGCGACCGCGCCGGCATCATCTCCTGCGTGGCCCTTGCCAGCGCCTTTGCCGAGCGCTCCGGATTCAGCCACAGCAAGCCCATCGCACCGCTGACGAGCAGGAGCAGGGCGTTGATGGTGAAGCCCACGTCGAAGCCGCCGTTCATGCCGTGGCGCTGCACCAGCTGCCCCATCACCGCCGGCGCCACGATGCCCGCCAGCGAAATCACCGCGGTATGGATCGACAGCACGCTGCCGCGCTGCGCTTCGGGCACGACCTGGGCCAGCATGGCGGGCGAGAGTGCATAGGCCACCGGCGGCAGCGCGCCCGCCACCGCCAGCAGCAGGACCATCGGCACCGGCGACAGCGTCACCGATTCGATCACCAGGTACATCACGCCGCCCGCCATGGCCGGGACTGAAATCAGGACGCCGCGCGCCAGCCGCGAAGAGGCGCCATTGCGCAGCATGCGCTGCGACAGCCAGCTCAGCACCAGCGTGGTCGGCATGGCCGCCACCACGATCACCGCGTACCAGCGGCCCGTGGCCACCGGGTTGAAGCCGAGTCCCTTCTCCATCCACGCCGGCAGCCATGTCAGCGCGAGCGCGAGTGCCCAGTAGGCGCAGAAGTTCAGCGCCATGCACGACAGCACGGTCGGGTCACGGAAGATGCGCCGGTAGGGCAGCCGCGCGGCGGGCGCGCCGCCGCCCGCATGTTGCGCCGCGGGCTGGGTCAGCGAGCCTTCGCGGCCCACGCAGAGCCACATCACGCTCCACGCCGCGCCGATCGCGCCGAGGACGATGAAGTTGGCGCGCCAGCCCCACTGCAGCGACACCAGCGGAATCGCCAGGCCCGCCACCAGCAGGCCCACCGTGGCGCCCTGGTTCACCACCGCCACGGGCAGGTTGCGCTTGTGGTCGGGAAACCATTTGTAGAGCGCATGCACGGAGATCGGGAAGGCCGGACCCTCCGCCGCGCCCAGCAGCATGCGGCACACCAGGATGGTCATGGCCGAGCCGGCCAGCACCACGGGCACCTGCAGTACCGCCCATGCCACGCCCATCGCCAGCAGCAGCCAGCGCGTGGCAACGCGGTTGGAGAGAAAGCCCACCAGCACGGTGGACAGCGCGAACAGCCAGAAGAAGCTGCTGGCGACCAGTCCGAATTCCGCGGGCGACAGCTTCAGGTCCGCCATCATCGGCACGGCGACCATGCCCAGTACGATCTTGTCGAGGAAGTTGATCAGCGCGAGCCAGGTCAGCATCGAAGCCATGGCCCAGGCGCGACGCGGCTGGTAGGACGAGGGAAGGTTCATGGGTATGCGCGGTGGGTGGCAGGGAAGAGGCGGGTGGGAATCGGGTGGGAAGCGGGGCGCGGCGCGTTCAATCCAGGTGCCGCACGATCAGATCGCGCAGCCGTCCGGGCTGCTCCGGCATGGCCAGGTGGCCGCCGCCGGTCTCCGCGCAGCGCGCCTGATCGCCGGCGCGGCGACAGTGGCCATGACCGCTTTGTCTTGCAGGCGCTCTCATTGGCATTCTCCTGTCGCGGGTCGTGACCCGACGGCGTGGGCGGGCAGGGTGGCTAGCGGGCCGCGGCCTCAGCCGCCTTGCGCAGCGTGAAATCCCGCCGGCGCGGCGTGGCTGGCTGCCAGCGGTACGCCGCGGACCGGTCCCGCTTCGGTGCAAAGGAAAAACTGCAGGGATGAAAGGGGATGTCGCTGCCACGGCCGGGACAGGTGTTGTCGCGCCACGTGCCGACGACCGTGCCGGCCAAGCCCGCCCCGCTGACCACGATACGGTCGGCGCCGGGCACGCCCGTGCGGGCGCCGGTGCCGTCCAGCTGCTGCCGTGCGGCTTTCAAATTGGCTGTCTCCGGTTGCTGCTTTTTCTATGTGCCGCCGCAGCGATGGGGAACCATAGAGCCGTTTCCGGATTCGGGCAAGTCACGGCGCAGCATGTCGCGCGCGAAGGCAGGCGACCGGCGCGCTGCAGTATGGTGCCGCCGCGCACCAGCGCCGCCGGTGCCGGTGTGCAGGTGTGCCCCAATCTGAAGTGGGCTTTGCGCGCCGCACATGCTTGGTGCGCGCGGGCGGCGCACTGTCGTGGTGCGCAAGGGCCGGCCGTTGTCGCCGGAGGCGCCCGGGCCCGTGCTGGAGGGCCCGGGCACGCGCTTCACGCCATGGCACGCTAGTTGCAGAAGCATTCCCGGGGTGCGTTGTTCCTTATCAAACACGACAATCTGGGAGCTGTAATGAAACGACGTGACATGCTGAAGCTGTCGGCGGTAGCCGCCGCGGCGCTTTTCGCAACCGCTGGCGTCAGCCCGCTGGCAATGGCGCAGTCCAAGGAGCCGATCAAGATCGGCATCCTGCATTCGCTGTCCGGCACCATGGCCATTTCCGAAACGTCCCTCAAGGACGTGGCGCTGATGACCATCGACGAGATCAACAAGAGCGGCGGGGTCCTCGGCCGCAAGCTCGAACCGGTGGTGGTGGACCCGGCCTCCAACTGGCCGCTGTTCGCCGAGAAGGCCCGCCAGCTGATCACCAAGGACAAGGTCGCCGTCACGTTCGGCTGCTGGACTTCGGTATCGCGCAAGTCGGTGCTGCCGGTCTACGAGGAACTGAATTCGTTGCTGTTCTACCCGGTGCAGTATGAAGGCGAGGAGATGTCCAAGAACGTCTTCTATACCGGCGCGGCACCCAACCAGCAGGCCATCCCCGCGGTGGAATACCTGATGAGCAAGGAAGGCGGCGGCGCCAAGCGCTTCTTCCTGCTGGGCACCGACTACGTCTACCCGCGCACCACCAACAAGATCCTGCGCGCCTTCCTCAAGAGCAAGGGCGTGGCGGACAAGGATATCGAAGAAGTCTACACGCCGTTCGGCCACAGCGACTACCAGACCATCGTCGCCAACATCAAGAAGTTCTCGCAGGGCGGCAAGACCGCGGTGATCTCCACCATCAACGGCGACTCCAACGTGCCCTTCTACAAGGAACTGGGCAACGCCGGCCTGAAGGCCAAGGACGTGCCGGTGGTGGCGTTCTCGGTCGGCGAGGAAGAGTTGCGCGGCATCGATACCAAGCCGCTGGTGGGCCACCTGGCCGCGTGGAACTACTTCATGTCGGTCAAGAACCCCGAGAACGATGCCTTCAAGAAGCAATGGGCTGCGTGGGTCAAGGCCAACAACCTGCCGGGCGCGGAGAAGCGCGTGACCAACGACCCGATGGAAGCCACCTACGTTGGCATCCACATGTGGGCGCAGGCAGTGAAGAAGGCCGGCACCACCGATACCGACAAGGTGCGCGCCGCCATGTATGGCCAGACCTTCAAGGCGCCGGACGGCTTCACGCTGACCATGGGCGAGAACCATCACCTGTACAAGCCGGTGATGATCGGCGAGGTCAAGGGCGACGGCCAGTTCTCGGTGGTGTGGAAGACCCCGAAGGCAGTCCGCGCGCAACCGTGGAGCCCGTTCATCGCGGGTAACGAAGGCAAGCCGGACAAGGTGATGTAAGGCCTGTCGGGCTACTTCACATTGCCAGGCCTTGCTCCTCCGTCCCGTGCGCGGGACGGAGGAGCAAGGCAGCGGGAGCGAAACAGCGGGTCTTCTACCGCCTCGTGCTGCTCCCACCCGAACACAGAGAACACCAAGACGCGACCCAACGCGCCACCAAGACTCCGCCGGCACTTATGCACCGATCCCAATTCATTTCCGCCGTGCCGTGGCTGCGCGCCCTGCTGGCAGCGCTGCTGCTGGCCGCCGCGCCGCTGTGGGCGGCGCCGCTGACACAGGCCGACCTCAAGCCGCTGGTCGAAGACGACTTCGACGCCAAGACCGCGGCGCTGAGCGCGCTCACCAAGGCGCCGGCAGAGCAGGCCGCTCCCATCCTCAAGGCGCTGCAGGACGATACGCTGCAATACGCTCCCGCTGTCGGCATGGTGCGCCAGGACGGCGACAAGCTGGTCGATGCCATCAGCGGCAAGCCGGTCGACGTCAAGCCCGACGCGCTGGAGTCGCTCACCCTGAACAACAGCCTGCGCGCAATGGTGGACAGCGCGGCCAGCAGCATGCTGCTGCAGTCGTCCGACGCTTTGGTGCGCGCGCAGGCCGTCAATACGCTGCTGGACCAGCCCGGCAGCGCCTCGCGCGAAGTCGTGGAAGCCGCGCGCAAGGCCGAGGCCGACGCCGGCCTGCGCACCAAGCTCGACGTGATCTGGGCCAATATCGTGCTGGCCGACGGCAACCGCAATGACCGGCTCGAAGCGATCAGGATCCTCGGCCTGGACAGCAATCCGCAAAGCCGGCAGAAGCTGCAGCCGCTGCTGGAGAAGGACGCCGCCGGCAACTACCGCGAGCCCGATGCGGAACTGCGCGGCGCCGCCCAGCAGGCGCTCGATGCGCTGCGCGGCGACCAGCGCCGCGCCGAGCTGATCGGCAACCTGTTCGCCGGCCTGAGCCTTGGCAGCGTGCTGCTGCTGGCCGCGCTGGGCCTGGCCATCACCTACGGCTTGATCGGCGTCATCAACATGGCGCACGGCGAATTCCTCATGATCGGCGCCTATGCCACCTACATGGTGCAGGGCGTGTTCCGCGCGCACTTCGCCGGCGCCTTCGACTGGTACCTGCTGGCGGCGCTGCCGGCATCGTTCCTGGCCTCGGGCATCGTCGGCTTCGTGCTCGAGCGGCTGGTGCTGCGCCATCTCTACGGGCGGCCGCTCGAAACGCTGCTGGCCACCTTCGGCGTAAGCCTGCTGCTGATGCAGGCGGTACGCACGCTGTTCGGCGCGCAGAACGTGGAAGTGGCCAATCCGTCCTGGATGAGCGGCGGCATCGAGATGCTGCCGGGCCTGGTGCTGCCCTACAACCGCATGGTCATCATCGTGTTCGCGCTGGCCGTGGTGGCGGTGGCGTGGGGCGTGCTCAACCGCACGCGGCTCGGCCTGTTCGTGCGCGCCACCACGCAGAACCGCACCATGGCGGCCTGCGTCGGCGTGCGCACGTGGAAGGTGGACAGCTACGCCTTCGCCTTCGGCGCGGGCATCGCGGGGCTGGGCGGCTGCGCGCTGTCGCAGATCGGTAATGTCGGGCCGGATCTCGGCCAGGCCTACATCATCGATTCGTTCATGGTCGTGGTACTGGGCGGCGTGGGCCAGCTGGCCGGCACCATCATCGGCGCCTTCGGCCTGGGCCTCATCAACAAATTCATCGAGCCGTTCTACGGCGCGGTGCTGGCCAAGATCTTCGTCCTGGTGCTGATCGTGCTCTTCATCCAGAAGCGCCCGCAGGGACTGTTCGCGCTCAAGGGGCGCAGCGCGGAGGCATGATGCAGACAACGACAACCAATCCATCCCCAACGGGCTTCCGCCTGGCGGTGCCCGCGCGCCAGCCGCTGTTCTCGCGGCGCGGCTGGGCCGCGCTGCTGGCGATCGCGCTGATCGTCGGCGTGGGCGTGCCGGTGTGCGCGCTGCTGCTGCCCGAAGGCCATCCGCTGCACCTGTCGGCGTACGCGTTGACGCTGGTCGGCAAGATCATGTGCTTCGCGCTGGCCGCCATCGCGCTGGACCTGGTGTGGGGCTATTGCGGCATCCTGAGCCTCGGCCACGGCCTGTTCTTCGCGCTCGGCGGCTATGCCATGGGCATGTACCTGATGCGCTCCATCGGGCGCGAAGGCGTGTACAAGAGCGACCTGCCGGACTTCATGGTGTTCCTCGACTGGAAGGAGCTGCCGTGGTTCTGGCACGGCACCGAGCACCTCGGCTATTCGATGCTGCTGGTGGTGCTGGTGCCGGGCGTGCTGGCGTGGCTGTTCGGCTTCTTCGCCTTCCGTTCGCGCATCAAGGGCGTGTACCTGTCGATCATCACGCAGGCGATGACATACGCCGCCATGCTGCTGTTCTTCCGCAACGAGACCGGCTTCGGCGGCAACAACGGCTTCACCGACTTCAAGCGCATCGCCGGCTTCGCCGTGGCCGCGCCGCACACGCGCACCGCGCTGTTCGTGCTCACCTTCGCGGCCTTGCTGGCGGGCTTCGTGGCCTGCCGCTACATCGTCACGTCCAAGCTCGGCCGCGTGGTGACGGCGGTGCGCGATGCCGAGATGCGCGTGATGTTCTCCGGCTACAACCCGCTTGGCTACAAGCTGTTCGTGTGGACCTTCTCTGCCGTGCTGTGCGGCATTGCCGGCGCGCTGTACGTGCCGCAGGTGGGCATCATCAACCCCGGCGAGATGTCGCCGGCCAATTCGATCGAGATGGCGGTGTGGGTGGCGGTGGGCGGACGCGGCACGCTGATCGGCCCGATCATCGGTGCCTTCCTGGTCAACGGCGCCAAGACCATGTTCACGGCGTACTTCGCCGAATACTGGCTGTTCCTGCTGGGCGCCATGTTCGTGCTGGTCACACTGTACCTGCCCGATGGCGTGGTCGGCCTGGTCAAGCGGCTGCGCGGCATGCGCGCGCCTTCGGCGCCGCAGGCACCGGTGGCCACGCCGGCGGCAGCCACGCGCAGCGGAGGTGAAGCATGAACGCGGCACTGGGAGCACAGCAAGCGGAAAGCGGCGACGCCACCGGCCTCGGCCACGTGCTGGAGCCGGGCGTCATCGACGTCTCGCACGGACCCATCCTCTACCTCGAAGACGTCACCGTGCAGTTCGACGGCTTTCGTGCGCTCAACCAGCTCACGCTGTCGATCGACCACGGCGAGCTGCGCTGCGTGATCGGGCCCAACGGTGCGGGCAAGACCACCATGATGGACGTGATCACCGGCAAGACCGGGCCGCGCAACGCCAATGTGAGCGGCCGCGTGTTCCTGGGCCAGAGCATCGACCTGATGCGCATGACCGAGCCCAGGATCGCGCAGACCGGCATCGGCCGCAAGTTCCAGAAGCCCACCGTGTTCGAGCAGCATGAAGTGTGGGAGAACCTGGAACTGGCGATGAAGGCCGACAAGCGCTGGTGGTCGTCGCTGCGCGCGCGCCTTGGCCCGGAAGGGCATCGCCGCATCGAAGAGACGCTGGCGGTGACCGGGCTGGAGGCCGAGGCCTACCGGCCGGCGGGGCTGCTCTCGCACGGGCAGAAGCAGCGCCTGGAGATCGGCATGCTGCTGATGCAGCAGCCGCAGTTGCTGCTGCTCGACGAACCGGTGGCCGGCATGACGGACGAGGAAACCATGCAGCTCGCCAAGCTGCTCAACAGCCTGCGCGGCACCTGCTCGATGATGGTGGTGGAGCATGACATGGAGTTCGTCGCCGCGCTGGCGGGCGACAAGGGCACCGTGACCGTGCTGGCCGAGGGCAGCGTGCTGGCCGAAGGCACGCTCGACGCCGTCAAGCGCGAAGAGCGCGTGATCGAATCCTATCTCGGGCGGTAGTGCCCGCGCCGTCCAACCCGGCCGCGTGCGACGCGGCCGGACAGAAAAGACAAGGAACAAGACCATGTTGCAGGTCAACGCACTGAACCAGTTCTACGGCGGCAGCCATATCCTGCGCAATGTCAGCTTCGACGTGCCGCAAGGCAAGCTGACCACGCTGCTGGGCCGCAACGGCGTGGGCAAGAGCACCTTGCTGAAGTGCCTGATGGGCGTGGTGCCGACCAAGAGCGGCAGCATCAGCTGGGCGGGCAAGGCGCTGGAAAAGAAGCCGCCTTACGAACGCGTGGCTTCCGGTCTGGCCTACGTGCCGCAGGGGCGCGAGATCTTCCCGCGCCTCACCGTGGAGGAAAACCTGCTGATCGGCGCCGCCAGCCTGAAGCGCCCGAGCGGCGTGCCCGACCGCATCTACCAGTTGTTCCCGGTCCTGCGCAGCATGCGCCAGCGCCGCGGCGGCGACCTCTCCGGCGGCCAGCAGCAGCAACTGGCCATCGGCCGCGCGCTGATGAGCGAGCCGGAACTGCTGATCCTGGACGAGCCCACCGAAGGCATCCAGCCATCGATCATCCAGGACATCGGCCGCGCGCTGCGGCTGCTGGTGGACGAGTTCGGCATGACGGTGCTGCTGGTGGAGCAGTACTACGAGTTCGCCCGCCACCTGGCCGACAACTATGTGGTGATGAGCCGCGGCGAAGTGGTGGCCAGGGGCGACGGCGCGCGCATGGAAGACGACGGCGTGCGGGAGCTGATCGCGGTGTGAGGGACGCGCGGGCGGGCCGCATGGCGTTGCCTCGCGATACCACTTCCAGCCGGCCCGGCCGCGCGCTATGATGCCCGCATCACGCGCGCCGCGTGTGCCCCGGCGGCGCCCGCCTTCCAAGCAAGCATGCGTCATCCTGACTTTCCTTCTACCCTGGCCATGCCGCCCGCATGGGAGGCCAGCCTGCGCCTGGGCTTCGCCGCGCGCGGCGAGCGCACAGCGCTGGTCGAGCGCCGCCATCGCGGCCCCTTGCTGGTGCAGAAGCCGCTCTATCCCGAAGGCGGTATCTGCCACGCGGTGATTCTGCATCCGCCTGCCGGCATTGCCGGCGGCGACACCCTGCAGATCGACCTGGTGGCGGGGGCCGGCGCGCATGCCGTGCTCGCCACGCCCGGTGCGACCAAGTGGTACAAATCGCTCGGCCGCGAGGCGGCGCAGCGCGTCACGCTGACGCTGGAGGCCGGCGCCCGGCTCGACTGGCTGCCGCAGGAGAACATCGTGTTCGACGACGCGCACGCGCGCCTTGCCACCACCGTGACGGTGGCGCCCGGGGCCAGCGCGATCGGCTGGGATGCCATCGTGCTGGGGCGCCAGGCCAGCGGCGAGACGTGGTCGCGCGGCACGCTCCACATGGAGACGCGCATCGCCCTCGCGGGCAGCCCGCGCGCCCTGTGGATCGAGCGCGCGCAGCTCGATGCCGGCTCCTCGCTGCGTCACGCGCCGGCGGGGCTGGACGGGCTCAATGTCATGGGCACGCTGTGGGCGGTGGGCGAGGGTGCCACGCAGGCGCTCGCCGAAACGCTGGCCGAAGCGCTGCCGTACCGGCCCGATCTGCGAGCGGGCGTGACCCGCCTGGAACAGGACGGGCAGGCGATGCTGCTGCTGCGCGTGCTGGGCGCGCGCATGGAGGCGGTGAGGGGCGTGATGGTGCAGGCGTGGACCGCGTTGCGCGAGCCCATCCATGGCGTGCCGGCCAAGCCGCTGCGCCTGTGGGCGACATGAGCGGTGTGGGCGACATGGGCGACATGGGCGACATCGGCGACATGAGCGTCGCGATGGCAACGCCGGCACGGCACGAATAACAACGGAACAACGGGAATACCAGGATGGAACTGACTCCGCGGGAAAAGGACAAGCTGCTGATCTTCACCGCCGCGCTGCTGGCCGAGCGCCGCCGCGCGCGCGGGCTCAAGCTCAACTATCCGGAAGCGGTGGCGCTGATCACCGCCGCCATCATGGAAGGCGCGCGCGACGGCCGCACCGTGGCCGAGCTGATGCACGAAGGCACCACCGTGCTCACGCGCGAGGATGTGATGGACGGCATCGCGGAACTGATCCCTGAGATCCAGGTGGAAGCCACCTTCCCGGACGGCACCAAGCTGGTCACCGTGCATCACCCGATCGTCTGAAGCGGGCAGGCCGCGGCGCGGCGTCCGCCAGCACGGCACAAGCTGTCAAACAAGAACACGAGGTCTCAAGACATGAACCGTTCCAACCGCGCGCGCGCCGTCGTCGGCGCTTGCCTGGCGCTGGCGAGCGCTGCCGCCATCGCCCACCCGGGCCACGATGCCGCCACCGTCGGCGCCAGCCTGTGGGCGGGCCTGATGCATCCGTTCACCGGCATGGACCATCTGCTGGCCATGGCCGGCGTGGGCGTGTGGAGCGCGCTCGGCGCGCGTTCGCCGCGCGAGGCGCTGCGCATGCCGTTCGTCTTTGTCGCGCTGATGCTGGCCGGCGCCGCGCTCGGGCTGGCCGGGTCCGGGCTGCCGCTGGTCGAGCCGATGATCGCCGCTTCGCTGCTGGTGATCGGCCTGCTGGTGGCGCTGCGCGCCAGGCTGCCAGCGTGGGCCGGCATGGCCATCGTCGGCGGTTTCGCCATCTTCCACGGCTATGCGCACGGCGCCGAACTGCCCACCGCGGCGGGTGCGCTGCCGGCCGCGGCCGCCTACGTGGGCGGCTTTACCGTCGCCACCATGGCGCTGCACCTGTGCGGCATCGGCCTGGGCAACGCGCTGCGCCGCCACGCGGGCTGGCTGGTGCGCGTGGCCGGCGCGGGCGTGGCGCTGTATGGCGTCGGCCTGATGGTGGCCTGAGGGTGGCATGAGGGTGGCCTGGGCCGCCTTCGGACCCGCTTACGGATAGCGTTGGAAACGTCGACAAGGAACCCGACATGATTCCCGGTGAACTGATGCCCGCAGAGGGCGAGATCGAACTCAACGCTGGCCGCCAGACGGTCAGCGTGACGGTGGCCAACACCGGCGACCGCCCGGTGCAGGTCGGCTCGCATTTCCATTTCTATGAAACCAATGCCGCGCTGGACTTCGACCGCGAAGCCGCGCGCGGCTTCCGCCTGAACATCGCCGCCGGCACCGCGGTGCGCTTCGAGCCGGGCCAGAGCCGCACGGTGGAACTGGTGGCGCTGGACGGCGCGCGCATCGTCTACGGCTTCAACGGCAAGATCATGGGAGCGCTGTGATGAGCGTGAAAATCTCCAGGCAGGCCTATGCCGAGATGTTCGGCCCCACCACCGGCGACCGCCTGCGGCTGGCGGACACCGGGCTGGTGATCGAAGTCGAGAAGGACTTCACCATCTACGGCGAGGAAGTGAAGTTCGGCGGCGGCAAGGTGATCCGCGACGGCATGGGCCAGAGCCAGCGCATGGCCAGGGACTGCGTCGACACCGTCATCACCAACGCGCTGATCGTCGACCACTGGGGCATCGTCAAGGCCGACATCGGCCTCAAGGACGGGCGCATCGCGTCCATCGGCAAGGCCGGCAACCCGGACATCCAGCCCGGCGTGACCATCGTGGTCGGGCCCGGCACCGAGGTGATCGCGGGCGAGGGCATGATCGTCACCGCCGGCGGCATCGACAGCCACATCCATTTCATCTGCCCGCAGCAGATCGAAGAAGCGCTGATGAGCGGCGTCACCACCATGATCGGCGGCGGCACCGGGCCGGCCACCGGCACCTTCGCCACCACGGTGACGCCGGGGCCGTGGTTCATGGAGCGCATGCTGCAGGCGGTGGAAGCCTACCCGATGAATATCGGCCTGCTCGGCAAAGGCAACGCCAGCCAGCCGGGGCCGCTTGTCGAGCAGGTCGAGGCCGGCGCGATCGGGCTCAAGCTGCATGAGGACTGGGGCACCACGCCCGCGGCCATCGACACCTGCCTGAGCGTGGCCGATGCCACCGACACGCAGGTGGCGATCCACACCGACACGCTCAACGAGGCCGGCTTCGTCGAGGCCACCGTGGCCGCGTTCAAGGGCCGCACCATCCATACGTACCACACCGAAGGCGCGGGCGGCGGCCATGCGCCCGACATCATCAAGGTGTGCGGCGAGGCCAACGTGCTGCCTTCGTCGACCAACCCGACGCGGCCGTACACGATCAACACGCTCGACGAACACCTCGACATGCTGATGGTGTGCCACCACCTGGACCCGTCCATCGCCGAGGACATCGCCTTCGCCGAAAGCCGCATCCGCCGCGAGACCATTGCCGCCGAGGACATCCTGCACGATCTCGGCGCGTTCTCGATGATCTCCAGCGACTCGCAGGCCATGGGCCGCGTGGGCGAGGTCATCATCCGCACCTGGCAGACCGCGCACAAGATGGCCGCGCAGCGCGGCAAGCTGCCCGGCGACCCCGATGACGCGCGCGGCGGGCACGACAACTTCCGCGTCAAGCGCTATATCGCCAAGTACACCATCAACCCCGCGCTCACCCACGGCATCGCGCGCGAAGTGGGCTCGGTCGAGGTCGGCAAGTGGGCCGACCTGGTGCTGTGGAAGCCGGCCTTTTTCGGCGTCAAGCCGAGCCTGATCCTCAAGGGCGGGATGATTGCCGCGGCCGCCATGGGCGACCCCAACGCGTCGATCCCCACGCCGCAGCCGGTGCACTACCGCCCGATGTTCGCGGCAGCCGGCCGCGCCTTGCACAAGTCGTCGCTGACCTTCGTCTCGCAGGCCGCGCTGGCGGCCGACGTGGGCGGGCGCTACGGGCTGTCGAAGACGCTTTGCGCGGTGCGCGGCACGCGTACCGTGAGCAAGCGCGACATGGTGCACAATGACTGGCAGCCGCACGTCACGGTCGATCCCGAGACCTACCAGGTCGTCGCCGACGGCCAGTTGCTGATGTGCGAGCCGGCCACCGTGCTGCCGATGGCGCAGCGCTATTTCCTGTTCTGAGTTCCCGTCCCGAGCCCGCCTTGCAAAAGATCGACAAACACCTCAGCGCACCGCACGGCATCGCCGCCGTGCTGGTGCGCCGCGCGCCCAAGCTGGTGCTGCCCTTCGCCGAGCGCAGCAAGAGCCGCCTGCGCGCCACGCTGGACAACGGCGAGGAAGTGGCGCTGTTCCTGCCGCGCGGCACGGTGCTGCGCGGCGGCGACCTGCTGGTCACCGACGGCGGCATCTTCGTCGAAGTGCTGGCCGCGGCGGAATCGGTGCTGCAGGTAGGCGCCAGCGATCCGCGGGCGCTGATGCGTGCCGCCTATCATCTCGGCAACCGGCACACGCCGGTGGAGGTGGGGCGCGACTACCTGCGCCTGGAATACGACCCGGTGCTGGCCGACATGCTGGCGCGCCTGGGCGTGCAGGCCGCGCGCGCCGAGCTGCCGTTCGAGCCGGAGGCGGGCGCCTACGGCGGCGGCCACAAGCATGGACACGACGCCACGTTCGCCGAAGACTATGCGGCGGCGCAGGCGGTATTCCATGAGCATCATGGCCACGATCACGATCACGATCACGGCCGCTCCCATGCGCATGCGCACGATCACTCGCACGCACACGATCACGAGCACCATGTGCATGACGAGCATTGCGGGCACAAGCATTGAGCGGCCGGCTTCCCGCGCCTAGGGCGCGACCGGCATCACCATGACCCAGCTCTCTCAATTGATCTCCCTCCTGCACCTGGCTTCGCCGGCGCTGCCGATCGGCGGCTTCAGCTATTCGCAGGGGCTGGAGGCGGCCATCGATTGCGGCCTGGTGCATGATGCCGGCAGCGCCGAGCAGTGGGTGCGCAGCAACCTGCTCGATGTGCAGGCGCAGTGCGAGGCACCTGTCTGGCTGCTGCTGTTTCGCGCATGGCGCGCGCGCGACGCCGCCGGCGTGGCGCACTGGAACGACTGGTTCCACGCCACGCGCGAGAGCGCGGAGCTGCGGCTGGAGACGGAGCAGATGGGCTGGTCGCTGGCGCGGCTGGTGGCGCAGATGGAGTGGGGCGACGCCGGATTGCGGGCGCAGCTCGCCGCGCTGGCGCCGGCATGCCTGCCCACCGCGTTTGCCGCGGCGTGCGCGGCGCTTGACGTGGACGAGCGCGACGGGCTGGCGGCCTATTGCTTCAGCTGGGCCGAGAACCAGGTGGCCGCCGCGCTCAAGGCCGTGCCGCTGGGCCAGGTGGCCGGCCAGCATATCCTGCGCCGCCTGCATGCCTCGGTGATGGAGACGGTCGGCGAGGCGGTGCGCCGCGCCGATGCTGATCCGCCGTTGCTATCGACGTTTTCCCCGATGCTGGGCCTGCTGTCGGCCCGGCACGAGACCCAGTATTCCCGGCTGTTCCGTTCCTGAGCGCCGCGCGCCGGCGTGCTCGCGCGGCGGCCGCCCAACCTTCACCGATACAAGATCCCCGTCATGACCCAGGCCCGTACCAAGAAGAATCCCCCGCTGCGCGTCGGCGTGGGCGGCCCCGTCGGCTCCGGCAAGACCACGTTGCTGGAGATGCTGTGCAAGGCCATGCGCGAGCGCTATGACCTGGTGGCCATCACCAACGATATCTACACCAAGGAAGACCAGCGCCTGCTGACCATCTCGGGCGCCTTGCCGGCCGAGCGCATCATGGGCGTGGAGACCGGCGGCTGCCCGCATACCGCCATCCGCGAGGATGCCTCGATCAACCTCGAGGCGGTCGACCGCATGCTGGCGAAATTCCCCGATGCCGACATCGTCTTTATCGAATCCGGCGGCGACAACCTGGCCGCCACCTTCAGCCCCGAACTGTCGGACCTGACCATCTACGTGATCGACGTGGCCGGCGGCGAGAAGATCCCGCGCAAGGGCGGCCCCGGCATCACCAAGTCGGATCTGCTGGTGATCAACAAGACCGACCTGGCACCCTACGTGGGCGCCAACCTCGACGTGATGGAAAGCGATGCGCGCAAGATGCGAGGCACGCGTCCGTTCGTGATGGGCAGCGTGAAATCCGGGCAGGGGCTGGACGAAGTGATCGCGTTCATCGAGCGCCAGGGCATGCTCGGCGTGTAGCCTCGCTCAGCCGCGCCGCGCCCGCACGCACAGGAAGCAAGGCGCGCGCGACAGCCACGCGTGCAGCCGGGGATTGACCTCGCGCATGGCATCGAGTGGCCGTGGCTCGAGCAGGGTGTCGAAGATCCAGCCGGTTTGCGTCAGCGGGTTGAGGAAGCCGGACAGCGGGCGGCGGTAGCTGTCGATCACCGGATCGGGCTCGCCGAAGCCCTTCCATGGCAGGGCGAACGCTTCGGTCTCGAAGTAGTTGCCGTCGCCCCACAGCCGCCACGCATCGATCGGGTGGCCGGCGGAGAACACCAGCAGCGCGCCGGGGCGTGCCACGCGGTGGAACTCAGCGAACACCGGCCCCCAGTCTTCGATGTAGTCGAGCACCAGCGGGCACACTACGACGTCGAAGCTGGCATCGGCCAGCCAGTGCAGCGGCTGCTCGAGGTTGCCTGCGCGCACGTCCACATCGAGGCCGGCGGTACGCTGGCGCGCCAGCACGACCATCTCCGGGGTCACGTCGAAGGCATGCACGCTGGCGCCGCGTCCGGCCAGGATCTCGCTGAAGAGGCCGGGGCCGCAGCCGGCATCCAGCACGCGCAGGCCGCGCATGTCGTCGGGCAGCAGCGAGAGCGTGGCGGGGCGCTCGTAGAGCGCGTTGTGGGGCTTGGTCGGGACGGCGGCCGCGTAGCGCGCGGCGAACTGCTCGTAGTTCCGCTGGCCCAGCGATTTCGCGCTGGCAGGCTTGCTGGCATCTGGCATCGGGATGACGTTCTCCGCGGGGATGGCAACGGTGCAAGAGGGAAAACCCAGCGCATTCTACGCGGGCGGCGACGTTGTCGCATTTGCACCGCTGACGCCTTGTGGCATACTGGCCCGTCCATGACGTCCGCCTCCTTCGCCCTTTCTTCGCTGTGCCGCGACACCGATGCCGGTGGCGCCGCTGCACGCGCGGGCGCAGGGCTGCCGCGCGCAGCGGCCATGTCTTCGGCGTTCCACGTCTTTTCTTCCTTCGCTTTCTCCATCATTCGAATTATCCGGGGTCGCTGAGCTGCGGCTTTGGCTGGTGCTCGGTGGCCCGTGGTTCGTCCGACCGCGCACGCCAACCGGCCTGCGCGCGATTTCACGATGCGATGGAGAACCCCCGATGTCCGATCTTCCCGAGCTGCGCGCGCACGCCAGCTATCCCGTCCTTGCCGAAATCCAGGATGCCGCGCGCTACCTGCGCGGCAAGGTGCTCGAAACCCCTGTGTGGCGCTGGCAGACCGGCGCCATGGGCCAGTTCGGTCCGGCCACCGAGGTGTGGCTCAAGATGGAGCTGTTCCAGCAGACCGGCACCTTCAAGCTGCGCGGCGCGCTCAACGGCATGGGGCGCCTCGATGCCGCGGCGCGCAGACGCGGCGTGGTGGCGGCCAGTGCCGGCAACCATGCCATGGCAGTGGCCTATGCCGCCATGGTGGAGGGCGTGGGGGCCAGGCTGGTGATGCCAGCGAGCGCCAGCCCGGCGCGCGTGGCGGCCTGCAGGGAGTGGGGTGCGGAAGTGGTGCTGCGCCCGGACGTGCATGCGGCCTTCGATCACGCGCAGCAACTGGCGGTGCAGGAGGGCCGCACCATGATCCACCCGTTCGACGGCCCGCTGGTGGCGCAGGGCACGGGCACCGTGGGGCTGGAACTGATGCGCCAGGTGCCGGGGCTCGATGCGGTGGTGGTGCCGGTGGGCGGCGGCGGCCTGTGCGCGGGCATCGCCGCCGCGGTCAAGCAGATCAATCCGGCCTGCCGGGTCTATGGCGTCGAGCCCGAAGGTGCCGATGCCATGACGCGCAGCTTCGAGTCAGGGCGGCCGCAGGTGCTGGCACGCGTGAATACCGTCGCCGACAGTCTCGGGGCGCCCTACGCGCTGGACTACAGCTTCGGTGTGTGCAGCCGTTTCGTCGACGGCATGGTGCGGGTGTCGGACGAGGCCATCCGGGCCGCCATGCGCATCCTCTACCGCGACATGAAGCTGGCGACCGAGCCGGCTACCGCGGTTTCCACCGCAGCCTTGCTGGGACCGCTGCGCGAGAGGCTGGAGGGCAAGAAGGTGGCGCTGGTGTTGTGCGGGGCCAACCTCGATGCGGCGCGCTTCGCCGAACTGCTGGCGGCCTAGGGCCCGGCGGCGATGACGCCGCCCGGATCACATCTGCTGTGCCGCCCTCGCCGCGATCACGCGCGCCACTGAAGCGATGGCGTCCTGCTCGGTATCGTTCATCAGGGCCATGTGCCGTACCGTCACGCGCTGGGCAGGGGTGATATTGAACTCCGCGCAGCGCTGCTCGAGCACCAGCGTGCTGCCTTCACCCTTGCCGCCGGCGAAGTTCAGCATCTCCGCGGGATGCACGCCCAGCGTCCCGGACAACGCGCAGATATTCACCAGGGACACATTGCGCACGCCCCGCTCGATGCCGCTGAGGTAGGAGCGGGCCATGCCGCTTTCGAGGGCGAGTTTTTCCTGCGACCAGCCGCGCTGCCTGCGCAGTTCCGCCAGGTGCAGCCCGAAGAGCTTGAGAGGATCACCGATCATGGCCTGACTCGTGAAAGAGAACGAAGCGAGGCTAAGGGTTTGACCTCTTTGGATCGACGCCTTATAGTATGACGCACCATGAGTATCAGGCTTGAACGCCGGCAAAAATATCGGATACTGCCGGCTAATTTCTTTCAAATACACCCAATTGTAATGGGAGTGTAATCGGCCGGAGGCCGGCTGGCACTTGGGGAGTTTGCCCGCGGCGCGTAAGCCTCGGGTGTCGGCGCTGGCTGTCGGGGCCAGGTCGCCGATGATGACAGCCGAAGCATGTCTGGTTGATACGAAAAACTGGCCGGCATACAGGAGAGCCGGCGGGCCAGGCAGCGGCACGTCAGGAAGCGACAACCCCCGGGAAACGCGGACGGCATTTTTCCATTACGCGGAAAAGGGGGTGTCATGCGTATTTTTTCCTTGTTCGACGCGCAGATGCGGGGCGAGATCCTGGCCGGCGGGGGTGCTTCGGCGTTGCGTGTCGGCCTGCAGGTGAGGGTGGTGCCGGAGGCCGCCGGGCTCGGCAGCAGCGGCGATTACGTGTTCCTGCCGCAGGGTGCCGCGCAGCCCGGGATCGTCACGGCGCGGGCCGAGTGGTGGGCCTGCCTGTGCGGTACGGTGAAGGTGACCCCGGCGGGCGGCGCGCCGGTGCTGCTGTCGGCGGGCGGCGTGTATGCGATCCGCCAGGGCGAGCGCCTGCAGCTCGCGGTGCTGCAAGACAGCGTGCTGATCCGCACGGTGCTGGACCCGCAAGCCGTGGGCCTGGTGGGGGCCGGGCTGACGAGCAGTTTCGATGCGTTTGCCGCGGGGCAGTCGGAGCGCTGGCGTCCGGGGCAGGGCGCCAGGGCAGCCGATGCCTGCATGCCGCCGCGACTGAATGCAGCCTTCGTGGCGATTGCCGAAGGCGAGCCGGAATGGGCGGAGCGGCTGCGCGCGGGCGGCCTGAACTGGGCGGCATGCCACGAGGGCACGCTATGCCTGCAGTGGTATTCGCCCTGGCCGCACGCCGAGCGCCAGGTGGCTTACCTGCAGCCCGGCATGGTGTTCGCTCCGGATCCGGAAGAGGGCTATCGCATCGATGCCCTTCAGCCCGTGGCCAGCCTGCTGTGCTGCCTGCAGGGCCCGATGGGCGAGCCCGTGCGCGCAGGCAGCACGGCGGCGCAGGCGGTGTCGCTGCACTGAGTGCCGATGGCCGGGCCCGGTGACGCCGGGCCGGTGGCTTCGGCGGCTCAGCGGCGCTGGTATTGCGTCGCGCCGAACAGGATTTCCTTTTCCTTCTCGTCGCGGATGGGCTTGCGCGCACTGGCCAGCACCTCGACGCCGCGCTTGACGGCGGGGCGCTCGGCAATCTCGTTGAACCAGCGCTTGAGGTGCGGATAGTCGTCGAGTTCCACGCCCTGGTTCTGCCAGCTGCGCAGCCAGGGGAAGGTGGCGATGTCTGCCACCGAATACGTCTCGCCGGCCAGCCACGGATGTGCCGACAGTTGCTTGTCGATCACGCCGTACAGGCGGCGCGCTTCGTTGGTGTAGCGGTTGATGGCGTACTCCAGCTTCTCGGGCGCGTACATGCGGAAATGGTGCGCCTGGCCCAGCATCGGGCCCACGCCGCCCATCTGGAACATCAGCCATTGCAGCGCATCGTATTTCCCGCGCACGTCTTCGGGCAGGAACCTGCCGGTTTTTCCGGCCAGGTAGAGCAGGATCGCGCCGGACTCGAACAGCGAGATGGGCTGGCCGTCCGGGCCGTCGGGATCGACGATGGCAGGGATCTTGTTGTTCGGGCTGATCTCGAGGAAGTCGGGCGTGAACTGGTCGCCGGCACCGATGTTGACGGGGTGCACCTTGTACTCGAGGCCGCACTCCTCGAGCATGATATGGATCTTGTGGCCGTTGGGCGTGGCCCAGGAATAGACGTCGATCATCGGGGAAGTTCTCCTGGCTGCGATCGCTGCGATTGCTGCGATCGCGCGGACGTTGGGCTGCCACATCAAGCACTGAGGTGGCGAACCGGGCGATTTAAGCACAGAAGAAAAAAACGCGCAGACGGGCTGCGCGTTTCCATATTGCCGGCAGGGGTGGCCCTGCCGTGGCGGATGCGGGGCTCAGAAGCCGCGCGTCACCGGCATGTCGATCTCGTTCGGGTTGATGCTCATGTGCTTGGCCAGTTCCAGCTTGGCGATGGCGTTGCGGTGCACCTCGTCCGGACCGTCGGCCAGGCGCAGCGTGCGCTGGTGCGCCCACCACGAAGCCAGCGGGAAATCGTCGGAGACACCGGCGGCGCCGTGCACCTGGATGGCCCAGTCGATTACCTTGAGCGCCATATTGGGTGCGACCACCTTGATCATGGCGATCTCGGCCTTGGCCACCTTGTTGCCGGCGGTGTCCATCATGTAGGCGGCCTTGAGCGTCAGCAGGCGCGCCATCTCGATTTCGCAGCGGGCTTCGGCGATGCGCTCGCGCGTCACGCCCTGCGCAGCCACCGGCTTGCCGAAGGCAACGCGGGCCAGGCTGCGCTTGCACAGCAGTTCGAGCGCGCGCTCGGCCACGCCGATGCTGCGCATGCAGTGGTGGATGCGGCCCGGGCCGAGGCGGCCCTGGGCGATCTCGAAGCCGCGGCCTTCGCCCAGCAGGATGTTGGCGGCCGGCACGCGCACGTTCTTCAGTTCGATTTCCATGTGGCCGTGCGGCGCGTCGTCGTAGCCGAACACGGGCAGGAAGCGCTTGATGGTGATGCCCGGGGTATCGGCCGGCACCACGATCATCGATTGCTGCTCATGGCGGCCGGCATCCGGATTGGTCTTGCCCATGACGATGTAGACCTGGCAGCGGGGATCGCCCGCGCCCGACGACCACCACTTGGTGCCGTTGATCACGTATTCGTCGCCGTCGCGATCGATGCTGCAGCAGATATTGGTGGCGTCCGACGAAGCCACGTCCGGCTCGGTCATCAGGAAGGCCGAGCGGATCTCGCCGCGCAGCAGCGGCTCCAGCCAGCGGTCCTTGAGTTCCTCGGAGGCGTAGCGCTCCAGGGTTTCCATGTTGCCGGTGTCGGGCGCGGCGCAGTTGAATACCTCGGCCGACCAGGGCACCCGGCCCATGATCTCGCACAGCGGCGCGTATTCGAGGTTGGACAGGCCTTCCGGCGCGCGCTTCGAGTGGGGCAGGAACAGGTTCCACAGGCCGGCTTCGCGGGCCAGCGGCTTGAGCTCCTCGATCACCTTGGTCGGGACCCAGGCGTTGCCGGCCTGGCGGTTGGCCTGGATCTCCGCGTAGAAGCGCTTCTCGTTCGGATAGATGTGCTTGTCGAAGAAGGCCAGCAGGCGGGCCTGCATTTCCTTGACCTTGGGCGTGTACTCGAATTGCATGTTGTCTCCTCCACCTCTGAATGAGTGCCGGGAGCCGTTCCCGGTCCTGGCGGACGCGGTCCGCGCCGACTGGAGAGGACTGTACCGCAATCCATATAATTAGAAAAATGAATTTTCTGGATTTGCCAGTATCAATATGATGCATTCCATGCCAGAATCACCGCCATGCAGCTCTCCCGGATCGACCTCAATCTCTTCGTGGTGTTCGACGCCATCTACAGCGAAGGCAGCATCACCGCGGCTGCGCGCCAGCTCAACCTGACGCAGCCCGCCGTGAGCCATGCGCTGGGCCGCCTGCGCACCTTGTTCGACGACCCGCTGTTCGAGCGGCGCGGCCAGGGCATGGCGCCCACGCCACTGGCGCGCTCGCTGGCGGCCGAGGTCCGCGCCGCCCTGCAGTCGTTCGCGCGCACGCTGCAGGATACGCCGCACTTCGATCCGGCCGCCACCGTGCGCCGCTTCACCATCGGCATGCGCGACGCGCTGGAATCCACGCTGCTGCCGCCGCTGATGACGCGGGTGACCGCGATGGCGCCGCAGGTGGAAATCGCCGCGATTCGCTTCGACCGGCGCGAGATGGAGTCCGAACTGCTGGCTGGCACGCTCGACGCCGCCATCGATATCCTGCTGCCGGTTTCACCTGCCATCCACCATGCCCCGTTCATGGCGGACCCGATGGTGGTGCTGGCCCGCCGCGACCATCCGCTGGTGAAGAAGGAGCTGACGCTGGAGCGCTACCTGGCTGCCGAGCACGTGCATGTGTCTTCGCGCCGGCGCGGCGCGGGACTGGAGGACCAGGCCCTGCACCGCATGGGCTTGACGCGCCGGGTGCGGCTGCGTTGCCAGCACTATGCCGGGGCCTGCCGGGTGGTGAGCTGCACCGACCTGCTGGCCACGCTGCCGCTGCGCTATGCGCGCATCGCCAACGAACCCTACGCCAACCGGCTGCTGTCGCTGCCGTTCAAGGTGCCTTCGCTGGAGCTGCATCTGTACTGGCACGGCGGCGGCGAGAACGACGGTGCCAACCGCTGGCTGCGCGAGCAGTTGCTGGCGGTGATCACTTCGCTGGGCGGCGGACTGGCTGAGGGCGCGCAGGGCTGACTCCCCTGATTGCCTGCGCATTGCGCGGGCTTTGGCCCCTGCGCTCAGCGTGCGCTGTCGGCAATGCGTTCGATGCGCAAGGTTTCCGGCGGCAGTGTGCTGTCGGCCTGCACCGCATAGGGCAGCGGCGGGCGCCGCGGCGCCGGCACCGCCTGCCATAGCCGCTCGACCCAGGCCCGGATCTCGGGGCTGCCCGGCGCTGCCGCCGTGATGCGCAGCGCCAGCGGCGCGCCGCTGGCCTGGTCCGCGCCCGGCACTTCGGGCATCAGGCGTTCCACCGCCAGCTGCGGATCCTCCCGTACGTTCATCGTCAGCGCGCCTGCGAGCTGTGCGCGCGCGCGCGCCGTCTCGCCCGGCGTGGCCTGGGCAGAGCGCTGCGCGAAGCGCGGAGCCTGTATGGCGAGCGCCGGGGCGGGCGGGGAAACCGGTGCAATGGGCGCCACGGGCGCGACCGGAGCGGGCTGGGCACGCGGCGCGGCGGGTGCCGGCGGCGGCGCGACAGCCATCGGCGCAAAGGC